>CAVHKV010000097.1:0-9307 GCA_963636635.1 uncultured Bacteroidales bacterium | reverse complement strand
GTGGAAGATGAGCGACTTGCCGCGGCCGGTGGCCATGACGCACAGGCAGCTCTTGCTCTGCGCCAGGGCGTCCAGGGCGCGCGCCTGGGCCGGTAGCAGCGAGTTGTTGCCGATGAAGCGGCGGACGAGGTTCTCGGTGAGCTCGCGGGCGTCATGTGAGGCGAGGGTCTCGCGGGCAGCTGTGGCGCCCTCGACGGAGCCGGGAAGCTCGCGGGAGTCCGAGGCCAGGATCTGCGGCACGCGGGAGAAGATCTCGCCCACGATCTGAGGCTCCACCTCGTCCGCGCCGGCGGTGCGGTAGATGATGTCGCTCACCATGAGCTTGGGCTTGGTGCGGCCCTGCCAGGTCTCGGCCACGGCCTCAAAGACGAGGTCGACCGCGCCCTCGTAGTCACAGGCACGCTCCACCTCGGGCGTGCGGAACATGATGGCGGGGACCGAGCTCACGCCGTCGGTGGCAATAAAGCGCAGGTGCTCGCCGCTTTTTCCCACGCGCCCGCGGGCGCGCATGAGCACGCCGGTGGCCGCGAAGAGCGGCACCTTATTGCCCTGGCCAAAGGGCTTGAGCGCCCCCAGGCTCTCGATGGTGGGAACGTCCATCTCCTCGAGGCCCACCACGGCGGACACCTCGCCGGTGTCCACGAACTGCTCGGCCGGCAGCTTGGCGAGCTCGGCGGAGAGGCGTGCGCGGAAGGCGTCGATGTTCTCGGCGTCGATGGTGACGCCCACCGCACCGGCGTGCCCGCCAAAGCGCACGAGCAAGTCGGAGCAGGCCTCCACGGCCTCAAAGAGGTTGACCGAGCCCACAGAGCGGCCCGAGCCGTGGGCCACGCCGTCGGAGATGGAGAAGAGGATGGCCGGCACATGGTAGCGGTTGACCACGCGCGAGGCGACGATGCCCTTCACGCCCTCGTGCCAGCCCTCGCCGCCCACCACGATGGCGCGGCCGCCGTCGTAGGTCTCCTCCACCATGGCCATGGCGGCGTCTGCCAGGTCGCGCTCGATGTCGCGGCGGTTCTGGTTGATGGTCTCGAGCTCGGCGGCCAGGCGCGCGGCCTCGGCGGCGTCGCTGGAGATGAGCAGGTTGAAGGCCACGTCCACGTCGCCCATGCGCCCGGCGGCGTTGAGCCTGGGGATGAGCGAGAAGGGCAGGCCGTCGGCCTCGATGTGGGCCAGGTCGCATCCCGCCACCGCGGCCAGGGCCACGATGCCGGGACGGTCCGTGCGGCGCATCCGCCCGATGCCCTCGGCCACCAGCGCGCGGTTCTCGCGCGTGAGGTTCATCATGTCGGAGATGGTGCCGAGCGTGGCCATGTCGGTGTAGCTGCGCCAGAGGTCGGGCACGCCAAAGCGGCGGCCCAGCTCGTGCACGAGCTTGAGCGCCACGCCGGCGCCGGCCAAGTCGCAGCTCGGGCAGGCGTGGTCGAGCTTTGGGTCGCAGACCGGCACGCCCTGGGGCACGAGGTCGGCCGGCTCGTGGTGGTCGGTCACCACCACGTCGATGCCGCCGGAGCGCACCGCCTCCACCTCGGCGGCGGCGGCGATGCCGTTGTCCACCGTGATGATGAGGCTGGGGTGGCAGCCCTCAACCACGCGCTCGAGCGCCTCGGCGGAAAGGCCGTAGCCCTCGCCGAAGCGCCTGGGGATGTAGGGATGCACCTCGGCGCCAAGCTCGCGCAGGGCCAAGGTGAGCAGGCAGGTGGAGCTCATGCCGTCCACGTCAAAGTCGCCGAAGACGGCGATGACCTCGCCGGCGCGCACGGCGGCCTCCACGCGGTCCGCCGCCTCGGGAAGGCCCGGCAGCTCGAGGGGGGCGTGCCAATCGCGCTCGAGCGAGGGCGTGAGGAACTCGCGGGCGGCCGCGGCCGTCCTCACGCCGCGCGCCACCAGGACGCGGGCGGCAAGCGAGCTTATGCCGGTGGCCGAGCGAACCTCGTGCTCGGCCGCGATGTCTGCAGGTAGGACGTGCCAGCGCCCGCTCTCTCGCAGGCCGCTCATGGTCTACTCCCCGTCCGGGGTCGCGTCCGCGGCGGCCTTGGCCTTCTTGGCGCGGGTGGCGTCGTTGGCGGTGAAGACGCGGATGGCCGGGTCGAAGTAGAGCGGGATGAGGACGAGCAGGGCGAAGTCGGCCGCGGCGGCCGCGACGAACAGCTCACGCAGCGAGCCGTTCAGAAGGATCGCCAGCACGATGAAGACGGCCACGCAGCCGGCGCAGGCAAGCGCGCTCCTGGTGAGGATCATCTGGCAGGCGCGCTGCTGGGCCTTGCGCACCGAGAGGCCCTCGGCGCGGCGCTTGTGGTAGCTCCTCACGAGGAAGAAGCCCACGAGCATGCCGGAGAGCTCGGCCAGGCCGAGGCCCAGAAGCTCGCTCGTGCCCATGATCACGAGGCCGAAGCGGTAGAGGATGGTGAGGATGCCCATGGAGGCGAGCACCACGAGGACCTCGCCCTCCACGACCACGATGGAGCCCATGCCGAACTTGGCGCTGGCGGCCAGGGCGACGAGGGCCGCGAGCACGAGGGCGCCCACGCCCACCACGGCGGCGGCGTGGCCGCCGAAGGGACCGGCGAAGGACTCGGGCTCGGTCTGGGAGAGGCTGCAGGGCAGCTCGCCGGAGTTGATGGCGGCGGCCAGCGAATAGGCCTGGTCCTCGGTGAAGCCGCCCGAGATGCTGATCTTGCCGCCCTCGAGCTTGCTGCTCACGCTGGGGGTGGACAGGATGACGTTGTCCATGATGACGGCGATCTGGCCGGAGGAATCGGCCAGGTCCTCGGTGACGGACTCGAGCGAGCTGGCGCCCTCGCTGTCGAGCTCGATGGTGAGGGTGTAGTAGGTGGTGCCGTAGTAGGTCTGCTCCACCACGGAAGCCTTCTTCACGTTGCTTCCGGTGACGAAGGCCTCGTAGGAGCCGTCGGAAAGCTCGATGTCAGAGGCACTGTTGTTGATCTTCTGGAGGGCGTCGGCGTCGGAGATGGTGTCGACGCGGGCGAGCTCGAACTTGCCGTGGCGCGTGAGGGCGTCGGCCACCGCGGAGGCGTCGTAGCTCGCCGGCACGCGCAGGCGGAAGGTGTCGTCGCCGGTCTGGGTGACGTCGAGGTCGAGCTGCTCGAGGTCGTTGGCGCGGGCCTTGAGGACCTTGAGCGCGTCTGCGGCGCTCGCGTTCTCGTCATAGTCGCTGGCGGTGAAGGTCACGGCCGAGCCGCCGCCCAGCAGATGTCCGCGCGGGATGCTCCACATGGGAAGCACCATGGCCACGATGCTCAGGATGATGAGGAAGGCGCAGCAGACGAGCGGCGTGGCCTGACGCTGGCGCTCGAGCGCCATCTTGCTCTTGGGCTTGGCGGCCTTCTTCGCGGCCTTCTCGGCCTTGGCCGCCTTCTTGGCCTCAGCCTTGGCCGCCTTGGCAGCGGCCTTCTCGGCAGCCTTGTCCTCGGGCTGGTTGGTGTCCTCTACCTGCTCAGTTTCGGTAGCGAGCTCGTCGCGAGCCTCATCGGCGTCACGCTTCATGCGTCCCCCTTGTGCGGCCAGAAGTGCCGGCCGGTCGTAGTTAACCCGTCAATTGTACCCAATGAGCAGCGCCGGGGCTTTACAGGCACGTTGCAAGTTGATGGGACAGGCAGGGCAGGGAGAGCGCCCGCGGCTCCCGCGGCCGAGGCCCCGTGACACCACGAGGCCCCATTTGGCACGAACCCCCTTGGCACGACCCCCCCTGGCACGAGCCCCGTCTGTCGCGAACCCCATCTGGCCGCCATTTATCCCTTATTTTCAGACAAGGTGCATTACTGACATCTCATCGCCATTTTTGGCCACGAAGTGCAAGTAATGCACCTAACCTGAAAGTAAGGGACAGGAGCTTGCGGAGCGTGGGGGTCGCGTCCCGGGTGAAAGGGACACATAAAGCTACTCCCCATATCTGGCGGGCCGCCCCAACCAGGCACGGGTACCCATCGTCCAGGAGGCGTGAGCGTGTCAAGCAAAGAGCGGGCGCGCAAACACAAGCCGCTGCAAGAAGCCAGGGCCTAGAAATCGCCAAGCGCCGGCGAGTCCGTCCGGCCAAACCCTAGAAGTCGTTGGATGCCGGCGAGTCCATCCAGTCGCGGTAGAACTGCTGGTAGCGACCCTGCTCGATCGCCTCGCGCACGCGCTCCATGAGGCGGATGAGGTAGCGCAGGTTGTGCTGGGAGAGCAGGATGCCGCCGAGCATCTCGTGCTGGCGCACGAGATGGTGGATGTAGGCGCGCGTGAAGCCGCCCGCGCAGGCCGGGCAGTCGCAGCCCTCGTCCAGAACGCCGTGGTCGTGGGCGAAACGGGCGTTCTTGAGGTTCAGGCGGCCTTCGTTAGAAAACGCCGTGCCCACGCGGGCCGTGCGGGTGGGCAGCACGCAGTCGAACATGTCGACGCCGGCCGCCACCGCGCGCACGAGCGTGGTGGGGTTGCCCACGCCCATGAGGTAGCGCGGCTTGTTCTTGGGCATGTGCTCGGAGACGAGCGGCTCGAGGGTCTCGAACATGGTCTCGTGGTCCTCGCCCACCGAGTAGCCGCCGATGCCGTAGCCGGGGAAGTCGCCGCACTCCTCGAGGTGGCGCAGGCTGCGCAGGCGCAGGTCGAGGTGCATGCCACCCTGGACGATGCCAAAGAGCGCCTGGTCGGGGCGGGTGTGGGCGTGCCAGCAGCGCTCGCCCCACATGCTGGAGAGCTCGACGGCGCGCTCCACGAAGGCGCGGGTGGCGGGGTATCCCGGGCACTGGTCGAGCTGCATGCAGATGTCGCTGCCGAGCTTCTCGGCGATGGCCATGTTGTCCTCGGGCGTCCAGCTCACCCACGAGCCGTCGTAGTCAACGGCGCGGAAGCGCACGCCCTCGTCGGTGAGCTTCATGAACTCGCTGTGCGAGAAGACCTGGAACCCGCCCGAGTCGGTGAGGATGGGCTTGTCCCAGCGCATGAACTCGTGGACGCCGCCCATCTCGGCCACCAGGTCCGCGCCGGGGCGCATGGCCAGGTGGTAGGTGTTGTTGAGGATGATCTTGGCGCCGAGCTGCTCCACCTGGGCGGGCATGAGGCCCTTGACCGTGGCCTTGGTGCCAACCGGCATGAAGATGGGCGTAGGCACGTCGCCGTGGGCGGTGTGGAAAACGCCGCGGCGGGCGTGGGTGTTGGGGTCCTGCGCGAGGACGTCGAAGGTGAAGAGGTTCTCGGGCAGCTCGCGCGGCTCGCCGGTGTTGGCGTTGGCGCAGGTGTTGGCGTTGGCGTTGTCTGACATGGCTTCCTTTCCGGCCGCCGGGCGGCTTGGGCTGCCCTTGGCGGCTTAACGTTTCCGCATGGATTGTCGCACACGCCCGGCCGCTCGGGCACGCCTTGCGCCACAATGGGAACAGCAAACACGTTTGAGGGGGCACCCATGGCAGACGAACTTGAAACGAAGCAGGCCGAGCAGGAGCAGCGCGCCGAGGTTGAGGCCGAGGCAGAGGGTACCGTTTTCGCGGGCGATGAAGCTGGCGAAAGCGGCTCGTCCGTTGAGCGCGAGGGCTTTGGAGAGAAAGGCGAGGCCGAGGCCGTGAGCGACGATTACGCCGCACACGAATCCGGTACCGCTGTCTCCCCCATCTCCGCCAGCGAGTCCGCCTCGAGCGGAATGGGCACCGGAGCCACCACGCACACCGCTGGCTCCCCCATTTTCGCTAGCGACTTCGTCTCGAGCGGGGCGAACGCCGGAGACATCACCGCCAATGACGCGCAGGCAACGCAAGCCAGCGCGCCCCTCGCTGGCGACGCCTCGCACGAGGAGGGCGACCCGGCCGACGCAGCCACCGCGCCGGCCGAGGACGTCTATGAGGTCGAGGCCGAGGTCATCGACGGCGACATCGTGAGCGCGGACGAAGCCGCCGATGACGCTCCCCTCTCCCCCGAGGCCGTGGCCAACGCCGCCCGCGGCGCCGCCGTGGCGGGCGCCAACGCGGCACGCGAGGCAGCCGCTGCCGGTGCGGCCTCGGTCACCGACGGCATGGCCGCCATCCGCGCCGTCTCGGCCGCAAAGCGCGCCCACGCCCAGGCCAAGGACGAGCTCAACCAAATTGAGCAGACGGCCGCCGAGCTCGCAGACGAGCTCGCCCACCGCCGCGAGGTGGAGCAGAACTTCGACGACATCATCGAGCTGCAGAACAAGGAGCTCGAGCAGGCCCGCCAGGCCATGGCCGACGCCGCCGCCAAGGCAGGCGAGCTCGAGGCTGCCCACGAGCAGGCCAAGGTGGAGCTCGCCCGGCTCAAGGCCGCAAACGAGGAGAAGCTTGCCGGCCCCAGGGAGCTCGCGAGCGCTGCGCGCGCCAAGCTCGACCAGGCCGAGGCCGAGGCAAGGAGCGCCCGCCGCGCCGTAAAGGGCGCCCAGGCCCAGGCAGACGACGCCATCGGCTCGCGCGACTCGCGCGTGCAGGCGGCCAACCGCGCCGTCCAGACGGCCCAGGGCAAGCTCGACCGCGCCCAGGCCCAGCTGAGCGAGATGCGCAAGGACCCCAGCGCCGGCGCCAAGAACCTCACCGAGAAGAGCAGCGAGGTGGCAGGCGCCCTGGCGCAGCTCCAGAACGCCAAGGCCGAGGTCGCGCGCATCAACGCCGAGGCCGCGCAGGGCGTGGAGGCCGCCCAGACCCACCTTTACACCCAGCGCAAGTCGCTCGAGATGATCGAGGACGACCTCGCCGCCGCCATGGACGACGAGCAGGAGAAGCGCAAGGCATTCGAGTCCCTCAAGGCCCAGGCCGACGCCGAGGAGAAGGCCGGCGCCGACAAGGTGAGGCAGCTCGCGGCAGACATCGAGACCGCCCGCCAGGACGGCGAGCTGGCCCGCGGCCGCGTTGACGCGGCCAACGCCCAGATCGCCGAGGCCAAGGACATCCACGCCCACCCCGAGGCCACCGAGGCCCTGGCCGGGCGCGTGGCCGAGGTGAACAGGAGCGCGGAGAGCCAACGCCGCCAGGTGGCCGAGCTCGCCAGCGAGGAGAAGGCCGTCCGCGAGCGCACCCAGCGCACAAGGCTCGTCTTCTACGCCCTCGTGGCCGCCGCGGTGGTCATCGTCCTCGTCCTCGTCCTCCTCATCGCCCAAGGCTAACGGCCAGGCCATCCGCCTGGGCCAGATGTCCACCTTCACCAATGACTTTGAGAAGCTCGTGGGCCGCAAGCCTATCTCCGCGCGCGAGATCTTCGAGCACATGGACGAGCACCCAATCGGCGCCCACACCTCCACCGAGGACTAGAGAGCAAGCACAGCCACACGTCCATCACGCAACGCCCTCGCGCCCACGCCGCCGCGGGGGCATTTTTGTATGGACGACGGCAAGATGGCATACATCTCCCGCGGCGGCTGTGCCGCCGCCTGCGCCGCGGGGACTTTTTGTGGCCGGCTCGAGCGATTGAAAAGGGACGGTAGCCCCACATGCGGAGCTGAGAACGAGAGGACGCTCCTGGAATGAACAAAAAGTGACCTTGAGCTCGGGTTTCTTGTAGCCTTTGTCAATCTGCAAGCGTAAATAGGCCCCTGTTTTGTCAATCTGTCGCGGTTTAAAGGGGCCTGTTTTGTCAATCTGCAAAGGTTTTCGACCCGTCATTTTGTCAATCTGCAAATGAGTCGGTTCCCTTATTGGCGCCATCGCGCGCCCTGTGGGCCAAGCGTCCTCGCAGGTTGTTTTTGGCGGGTGGGTCCGTGGGCGCTACACTCTTTTGCGGACAAACTGCGAAAGGAACCTTGCCATGCGCACCGACGACTTTGACTACCCGCTGCCAGACGAGCTGATTGCCCAGGCCCCGGCCGAGCCGCGCGACTCCTGCCGCCTGCTCGTGCTGCACCGAGGCGGCGGCGATGGCGTCACCGGCCAGGCCACCCAGATCGCCGACGGCGCCTCGGTGGAGCACCGCCACTTCTACGACATCATCGACTACCTCGAGCCGGGCGACCTGCTCGTGGCCAACAAGACCCGCGTCATGCCGGCGCGCCTCGTCGGTCGCAAGGCCAAGACCGGTGGCGTTGCCGAGACGCTGCTGCTCAAGCGCCGCGAGGACATCGACTCCATGGGTCACGTCTGGGAGTGCCTGGTCAACCCCGGCAAGCGCCTCAAGCCCGGTGCGCTCATCGAGTACCGCGCCGGTGGCCTGCACGCACCCGAGAGCGCCCCGGTGGTGCTCACCGGCGAGGTCGTCGACTTCGTCGAGGACTCCAAGGGCGGCCGCCTCGTGCGCTTTGAGCCCCAAGGTCTGGACGAGGCCACCGGCGAGCCCCGCACGCTTGACGCGGCAATCCACGCCGCCGGCCACGTGCCGCTGCCGCCCTATATCACGAGCTACGAGGGCGACCCCGAGAAGTACCAGACCGTCTACGCCATGCGCGAGGAGCACTCCGCCGCCGCCCCCACGGCCGGCTTGCACTTCACGCCCGAACTCATCGAGCGCCTGCGCGAGAAGGGCGTGGGCTGGGCCACGGTGGAGCTCGAGGTGGGCATAGACACCTTCCGCCTGGTTGAGGAGGACGACCCCACCGAGCACGTGATGCACACCGAGCGCTACCACGTGGGGCAAGACGTCGTGGACGCCGTCCACGCCACCAAGGCCGCCGGCCACCGCGTCATCGCCGTGGGCACCACGGCCGTGCGTTCGCTCGAGAGCGCCTTCGACGCCGAGGCTCCCGCCTCGGACCCGGCCGTTGTGGCCCAGCGCTTTGAGGGCAGGCCGGACGGCGCCGACACCCTCGGCCGAGGCGACATCGTGGCCCGCGAGAACGCCACGACCCAGCTCTACCTCATGCCAGGCAGCACCTACCACGTGGTGGACGCCCTCATCACGAACTTCCACGTGCCGCGCTCGACCCTCATGATGCTCGTGAGCGCCCTCGCCACGCGTGACCAGATCATGGGCGCCTACGCCGAGGCCATCGAGCAGCGCTACCGCATGCTCAGCTTCGGCGACGCCATGTTCATCGAGTAAGACTTTCGCGGTTCAGACGAACCAATCGAACAGTTCGCATCCAGACCGCTCGAACAGCTCACATGCAATGCCGCAGCGGGCGCCTTTCCAAGGAAGGGCGCCCGCTCGTTGGTTCACGATGCCGTGCTGGCGTTCGGTCTTGCCGTTTACGCGGCCGCCGTCTGCGCGCCAACATTCTCCAGCTTTTGCCTGCTTGCTGCGATCGAGAACGTCGCAACGAGCGCGATCGAAAGGATGTCGGCGACCGGCTGGGCCCACGGAATGCCGTCGATGCCAACGAGGGCGTTCAGGGCATACATCGTCGGGATGAAGATGAGCCCCTGCCTGCTGATGTTGACGACGA
>CAVHKV010000096.1:7259-9318 GCA_963636635.1 uncultured Bacteroidales bacterium | reverse complement strand
GGCCACGCTCATCGATGCCCAGCAGCACCCCGAGCAGCACAAGGACCTCGTCGTTCGCGTGGCGGGCTACTCGGCCATGTTCGTCGAGCTCTCCAAGACCCTGCAGGACGACATCATCAACAGGAGCGAGCATGTGCTCTAGCGCTTCTGACATACAGAAGCGCGTTGACGTGCGCGGCGGTTCGGCCGGCGCCGGCTCGTCTGATGTGCTTGAGCGCGGCCATGAGCTCTGCATCACCAACGTGCAGCGCTACTCGCTGCATGACGGCGGTGGCATCAGGACCGTGGCCTTCACCAAGGGCTGCCCCTTCACGTGCCCGTGGTGTTGCAATCCCGAGAACCTGAGCTTTGCGCCCGAGGTTTCTTGGAAGCGCAGCCTGTGCATCGGCTGTTCGGTGCGCAAGGACGGCGTGCGTGAACCCAACGGTGCGCCCTGCAGCGTGGAGCCGGAGCTTTGCCCCACCAAGGCCAAGGAGCGCCTGGGGCAGATGCGCAGCGTGGAGGGCCTTGTGGACGAGATGCTTCGCGACAGCGTCTTCTTTGAGGAGAGCGGCGGCGGCATCACCGTCTCTGGCGGCGAGTGCCTGGCAGGAAAGGGCAGGCAAGAGGCCGTGCTCGAGCTGCTTGGTCTCGTCCATGCCAAGGGCGTCCACACTGCGCTCGAGACCACGCTCGCCACGAAGCTCTTTGTGAGCCCCGAGGAGCTCGCGGCCGTCTGCGACGTCTTCCTGGTCGACTTCAAAATCGCCGACCACAACGAGAGCAAACGTGTGATCAACCTCGACCCGGCCGTGAGGGACGAGAACCTCAAGTCCGTTCTGGCCGCGGGCGGCACCGTCATTGCGCGCATGCCCATCATCCCGGGATTCACCAGCTCGGACGAGTGCATTGCCGCCAACGCGGACCGTGCCGTTGAGCTGGGGATTTCTCGCGCCGATATCTTGCCCTTCCATCAGCTCGGCGAAAGCAAGTATGCTTCACTGGGCATGCACTACGAGATGACCGATGTTCCTCAGCTTGGAGAAGAGGACGTTCAACGGGCTGTAGACATATGCACCAAAGCCGGACTTAAGGTGGTGGTGCGCGGGGAGTAAAGCGCCTGTTCGCACCATTTGCCAAGGATTAGAGCATTCGAAAGGATAGAACTATGGAATTCGTTCTCGACACCGCTGATCTTGATGCCATCAAGGAGTACGACGAGCTGCTGAGCGTGGCCGGCGTCACCACCAACCCCACCATCATCACCAAGTCGGGCAAGCTCCCCGAGGTCGTCATCTCCGAGATCCTCGACTACCTCAAGCCCGAGCAGAAGTTCTTCGCCCAGGCCGTCTCCACCGACTTTGACGGCATCATGGCCGAGGCCCGCCACATCTGCGGCCTGCGCAAGAACAACTACGTGAAGATTCCCGTCACCCGCACCGGCCTCAAGGCCATCAAGGCCGCCAAGGCCGAGGGCCTCGGCGTTCTCGCCACGGCCGTCTACTCCGCCGACGTGGCCTTCCTTGCAGCCATGAACGGCGCCGACTACCTGGCCCCCTACGTCAACCGTATGTGCAACTACGGCGACGGCATCGGCCAGACCATCGACCTCATCCAGATGCTGGCTGCCCAGGGCCTCGACACCAAGGTCATGGCCGCCTCCTTCAAGAACGTCGAGCAGGTGCACGAGCTCATCGCCGCTGGCATCCAGTCCGTCACCGTTCCGCCCGAGGTCGTGAAGCAGATGCTCGACCACCCCGGCATCGAGATCGCCGTCAGCGAGTTCTCCGCCAACTGGGACAAGGCCTACGGCCGCAAGGGCCTGCTCGCCTAAGCTGCCGCGTAGACGCTAGGTCTGAGCTTTTGGGCGCCCCGTTCGCGTTTGCGAGCGGGGCGTTTTTGCGTTTGAGCTGGCGGCTTGTCCTGACGAGGCGTGTTTCCGGCTGCTTGGGGACTGCTCTTACGGTGGCGAGACGTTTTCTGACCGCATCGAGGCGATTGGTAAAGGAGGGGCTTCCTGTCTTCAAATTGGCGGGAAGCCCCTTCTATTCAAAGTCTGGGCAAGTGACAGGCCTGCTTT
>CAVHKV010000096.1:0-7219 GCA_963636635.1 uncultured Bacteroidales bacterium | reverse complement strand
CGGCTGGAGAACGTTACTTCCAACCAAAGTCGGTGAGGCAGCGGTCTACGTCTTGCTCGAAGGTGGCAAGCGTAAGGCCGGCTTCGAGCGCCTTGGCGTTGCTGAGACGGAAGTCGCGGAAGCGGTCGGCGTAGCGGTCCTTGTTGGGCAGGATGCAACGCTCAACGTCATCCTCGGTGGTGAGGCCGCAGCCCACGAGCTTGTCTGCGATGAGACGCGCGGCCTCGTAGGTGGTGAGCTCGTTTGAGCTGGCAAAGTTGTAGACGCCGCTGGGAAGCTCGCAAATCTTGGCAAAGTCGTCGGCGAGGTGCTGGGCGTAGGTCATGCAGCGCTTCTCGTTGCCGGTGAAGAGCGTGGGCGTGTTGGAGGTGAGGGCGCGGACGACGTTGCCGAGGATGCCGGGGGAGGGCTTCACGCCCGGCAGGCCCATGCCAAACATCCAGGAGAGGCGCAGGATGACATAGTTGTTCATGTTCTCCTGCATCCAGGCGTCAACCTCGGCCTTCTGCTGGCCGTAGGCCGTCACGCAGCAGGGCTCCACGCTTTCGGTGAAGGGGGCACCGGCATCTGGCTCCTTGCCGTTGAAGAGCTGCTCGGTCGAGATGAACAGCATGCGCTTCCCGCGCTCCTTGCAGGCCTTGGCAATCTCAATCGCAGACTCGCAGTTGACGCGATGCGTGCCTTCGGGATCGTTCTCGCAATCGGCCGTGGTTGCGTTGGCGGCAGTGTGAAAGACCAGGTCGAAGTCGAGCTCCTGGAAGAAGCGTCGCACGGAGGCCGGGTCGCTGTAGTTGACATCGCTGCGGCTTACTCGCACAAACGTGAACTTGTCCTTGTTGTAGAGCTGCACGAGGCTGGCGAGGTAGCCGTTTGGCCCCGTGATGGCGACTTTCTTCATGGGCGCACCTTTGCGTTTGGGACGAATAGTTCGGAAGATGCGGCGTGAGTCGCGCGAGGCGGCTCCCTCGCCGTGCGGAGCAGAACCCCTACAGCTCGATGGACTCGATGCCCTGATCCTCGAAGCGCCGGCGCAGCTCGTCGATGATGGGGATGCCGGCCGAGCAGCCGATGCGCGTGGCGCCGGCGCGGACCATGTCGAGGAAGGCATCGGCGTTGCGGATGCCGCCAGCGGCCTTGACCTGCACCTTGTCGCCGCAGTTGGTCTTCATGAGCCTCACGTCCTCAACGGTGGCGCCGCCGGTGGAGAAGCCGGTGCTGGTCTTGATGAAGGTGGGGCCGACCTCGGCGGCAATCTGGGCGAGCTTGACCTTCTCGTCATCGGTGAGCAGGCAGTTCTCGAAGATGACCTTGGAGGGGATCTCTTCCTTACGGCCCCTGCTCGCCTCGCGGCAGACCTCGACGATTCGGGTCATCTCGTCCTTCACGTAGTCCCAGTTGGCGGCCTTGACCTCGGTGAGGTTCACCACGTAGTCAATCTCGGTGGCGCCGTTGGCGATGGCGTCTTTGGTCTCGAAGACCTTGCAGGCGATGCTCGTCTGGCCGAGGGGGAAGCCGATGGCGGCGCCCACGTGGATGTCGGTGCCGGCGAGCAGCTTGGCACAGCGGGCCGACTGGCCGGAGTTGATGGCCACCATCTTGAAGTGATAGGCCTTGGCCTCATCGCAGAGCTTGGCCATGTCGGCCTCGGTGGCATCGGGGTGGAGGTTGGTGTGATCAACAAGACGGGCGAGGTCATCGAGGGTGTAGGTACGAGACATGGGATGCTCCTTTCGATGGGGCTGCGGCGGCTTGGGACTGGGGTAACGGCCATGCCGCGGCGGGGCGTAAAGCCAATGTCTAAAGTCTAGCTTTGCGCTTGACGCAATCTTGGTGAGGGCAGGCTGGCTTTCGCCCGTACGGCGGGTATTTCGGGACAAGGGCGAACGTTGCGCTTGTTAGTGAGGGGTCGTCGGGTTTTGGTTCAAACGAATTGTCTGCCAACACGGCTAAACGGATGTGCCTTCTTGGGATGCCTGGCTAGAGGTTATGGTTGTTGCGGTTACGCTCGGCCGTCTCTGTTTTGTCCTCGCAAAACCATGCTTTCTGCGCTTTTGGGGCCTGCTGGGCTGGTAGGGTTTTAGGGCATGCAGTTTGCATACCAGGTGCGGCCGGACCGGACCCGCGCCCTGACGAGGGGAGAACCCTATGTGTGGAATCGTTGGCTACACCGGCTCTGACATCGCAAAGAGCATCCTCATCAACGGCCTCAAGCGCATGGAGTACCGCGGCTATGACTCCGCCGGCGTTGCCCTGGAGGAGACGGAAGGGGAGGCCACGCGCCTCAGCGTCATCCGCCGCGTGGGCAAGGTCTCTGGCCTGGAGTCCGAGCTCGAGCAGGTGAGCAGCAACGCCACCTGCGGCATCGGCCACACCCGCTGGGCCACCCATGGCAAGCCCTCCGTGGTGAACGCCCACCCGCACACCAGCTGCGACGGCCGCATCGCCGTCGTGCACAACGGCATCGTGGAGAACTTCCAGGAGCTGCGCGCCGAGCTCAAGGAGCGCGGCCACGAGTTCAAGAGCGAGACCGACACCGAGGTCTTCGCCCACCTCGTGGAGGAGGCCTACGAGGCCACCGGCGACCTCATGGCCGCCGTGCGCGAGGCCTGCACGCACGTCATGGGCGCCTACGGCCTGGCCGTGGTCTGCGCCGACGAGCCCGGCGTCATCGCCGTGGCCCGCAAGGACTCGCCCATCGTCATCGGCAAGGGGCAGACGGGCTCCTACGTCGCCTCCGACGTCATCGCCATGATCGACGCCACCCGCGACGTCGTGGTGCTCGAGGACGGCCAGTTTGCCAAGCTCACCCCCGAGGGCGTCGAGTACACCGACGCCGAGGGCAACGCCATCGAGCCCAAGGTCACCCACGTGGACTGGGACATCGACATGGCCGAGAAGGGCGGCTACCCCGACTTCATGCTCAAGGAGATCTGCGAGCAGCCGCGCGTCGTGCGCGACACGCTGGTGGGTCGCATGAGCCCCAACGGCGAGCTCGACATCGACGAGCTGGGCCTCTCCCTCGAGGAGCTCAACCTCATCGACCGCGTCTACGTCATCGCCTGCGGCACGAGCTACCACGCCGGCCTCATCGCCAAGAACCTCATCGAGAGCTGGGCGCGCGTTCCCTGCGAGGTGGAGGCCGCCAGCGAGTTCCGCTACCGCGACCCCATCATCACCCCCACGACCCTCGTGGTGGCCGTGTCCCAGTCCGGCGAGACGGCCGACACCCTGGCCGCCATCCGCGACGCCCGCATCAAGGGCGCCAAGGTCTTTGGCATCACCAACGTGGTGGGCAGCCCCGTGGCCCGCGAGTCCGACGGCGTCATCTACACCAAGGCCAACAAGGAGATCGCGGTGGCCTCCACCAAGAGCTTCATCGGCCAGGTCGTGAGCCTCACGCTGCTGGCGCTGCTGCTTGCCCAGGTGAAGTACCGCCTCACCGCCGGCCAGGTCCGCATGCTCTTCCACGAGCTTGGCGACACCGCCGAGATGATCCAGCACATCCTCGACACCCAGACCGAGGCCGTCCACGAGGCCGCCCTTGCCTGCAAGGACGCTCAGTCCGCGCTGTTCGTGGGCCGTGGCATGGGCTCGGCCATCTCGTGCGAGGGCGCGCTCAAGCTCAAGGAGGTCAGCTACCTGCACGCCGAGGCCTACGCCGCCGGCGAGATGAAGCACGGCCCCATTGCCCTCATCGACCCGGGCTTCCCGGTCATCGCCGTGACCACCAAGAGCCCCACCTACGAGAAGACCGTCTCCAACCTCAAGGAGTGCGAGGCCCGCGGCGCCAAGATCATCGTCATCGCCACCGAGGGCGACGAGGAGATCACCAAGATCGCCGACCACGTGATCTGGGTGCCCAACGTGCGCGACGCCTTCAGTCCCATCGTGGCCACGGTGCCGCTGCAGCTGCTCGCTCGCGAGGTGGCGCTGCTTCGCGGCTGCGACGTTGACCAGCCCCGCAACCTCGCCAAGAGCGTCACGGTGGAGTAGGGCTCCTTCGTTTGAGCTGCCATGCCGCCCGGCATCGGTTGGCCGCCGCGCACCCGCGCGGCCGGCCGCCGTGCCGGGCGGCTTTTTTCGTACCTGGCGGCGCTGCGTCGCGGGCGGGCTTGCGTTAGGCGAGCGGCGTGCGGGCTGGCGCCGTACGGTTGCGACTGAGTGGACGGCGTGCGGGCGGCGCGCGGGCGGCTGGATGCGACCGAGCGGGCGGCGTGTGGGCGGGTGGCTGCGACCGAGCGGGTGTCGCAGGGCGTTTCCGTGCCTCCCCGGCTCCGCATCGGGCGTGTCTGCGTCCGCCAGCTCTCCGACATGGCGCCTTCTAGTCAGCTGGAGCACCGGCGGCCGTCCGGACGGATTCTCCGGGAGCGGGCGTTGGCGGGTGGTTTTGGGCCGTCTGCCGTTATCCCTTCTCGCTTATTGAGAGAACCTATCAAACTGTTAGCAAGGCAAACCGATTGTTTGGAACGCGGCCGACCCAAGGACTCAATTGGCCTATGAAGCCGTGTATGGCTTGGCGCCTACATCTTGCCGCGGCGTTCCAACTGCTTTGAGCTGAGCCTAATGGGGCTTGTCCGGTGCGGGGGCAGACGGGCAGGCGAAGGGATAGGGAGAGAAAATGCCAGAAGAAAGCGAGAAGGGCAGGGCCGCGAAGGGCGGCATGAAGAGGGGCGAGGAGGAGCTCTATAAGCTCGATGGCAATCCGTCCTTTGCGATTACGTTCCCGCAGGCCATGCAGCACGTGCTTGCCATGCTCGTGGGCAACATCACGCCGCCCATGCTCATAGCCGCCTCGCTTGGGCTATCTACGGCGGACGAGACCATGCTCATGCAGTCGGCCATGATTATCGGCGGCCTTACCACGCTGCTGCAGCTCTACCCGGTCCTGGGCTTTGGCATGGGCCTGCCGAGCGTCATGGGCGTGGCCTTTGCCTACATGCCAATCCTCACAATGATTGGCACCCAGTACGGCATTGCGGCCATCTTTGGCTCTCAGCTGGTGGCTGGCTTTGCCTCCATCTTCATCGGCATGTTCATGGAGAAGATCAGGAAGTTCTTCCCGCCGATCGTGAGTGGCACCGTCGTTGTCTCCATCGGCCTTTCGCTTTACGAGACGGCCATCAACTACATGGGCGGCGGCGCGGCGGCAAAGGCTGCCGGCACCTTTGGCTCCCCGCAGTTCTGGGCGCTGGCCCTCATCACGCTCGCGGTCACGCTCGGCTGCAACATGTTTGGCAAGGGCGTGCTCAAGGTTTCGGGCATGATCGTCGGCATTGCCGTGGGCTACGCCGTTGCCTTGGCCATGGGCAATGTCATTAGCTTTGACACCGTGGCAAGCGCCGGCTGGTTCTCGCTTCCCGTCCCCCTGCACTTTGGCCTCGAATTCCACCCCGATGCTATCGTGCTCATGATTTTGATGTACGTGGTGCAGGCCGTGCAGACCATCGGAGACGTCTCCTCCACCGCCATGGGCGGCTTTGGGCGCGACGCAACGGACAAGGAGCTCGGCGGCGCCATCAAGGGCCAGAGCATCTGCGGCATGATCGGCGCCCTCATCGGCGGTATGCCCACCGATCCCTACAGCCAAAACGTCGGCCTCATCTGCACCACGAAGGTCGTGGCAAAGCGCGTGTTTCGCATGGTGGCCATCGTGATGCTCGTTGCCGGAATTTGCCCCAAGTTCTCTACGCTCATGGCCACCATCCCGCAGCCGGTGCTCGGCGGCGCCACGGTGACGGTGTTTGCGGCCATCACCCTCTCGGGCATCGAGCTTTTGTGCGAGCAGCCCTTTACCTACCGCAACAAGATGATCATCGGCATCTCGCTGGCAATTGGCGTGGGCATCGGCACGGTGCCCGAGATCCTGCAGTTCCTGCCCCAGATCGTCCAGAACATCTTTGGCAGCTCGCTTGTGGTTTCGTTCATCGTCGTCTTCCTGCTGAACATCATCGTTCCGGAAACGGAGGCGGACAGGCCCACCGAGGAGTAGGGGCATCCAGATAGCATGCGACTTGCGAGACGGGGTGAGCTGCTCTCCCCGTCTCGCTTTGCATGCGGCGTCGGCGTCCGGTTTTGCACCTGGCGACCCGGGGCGTGGCCGATAATAGGAAAGTTAAATCGTTTCGGTGAACTAAGAGCTACGGAGCTGCGATGAGCGAAAAACAACATGGTCACGGCACGTCAATCAACGAGGCCGACGCCGTCGAGCTCACCAGGATTGACGGCAAGCCCTCCGTGCACTCGGCGCTGCCGCTGGCCATCTGCCACGTGGTGGCGATGCTCGTGGGCAACATCACGCCCGCCATGCTCGTCGCGGCCTCGCTCGGCCTCAGTTCAGCCGAGGAGACGACCCTCGTTCAGGCCTCGATGATCGTGGCCGGCATCGCCACGCTGATGCAGCTTTACCCGGTGCTTGGCTGTGGCATGAACCTGCCCACCGTGATGGGCGTCTCGTTTGCCTACGTGCCGGTGCTCACCACCATCGGCCTTGCGCATGGCCTTTCGGGCATCATGGGGGCCCAGCTCGTGGGCGGCGTGGCCTCAGTCGTGGCAGGCCTGCTCATCGAAAAGATTCGGCGGTTCTTCCCTCCGGTGGTAACCGGCACGGTAACGCTTGCCATCGGCCTGTCGCTGTACTCCACGGCCGTGAACTACATGGGCGGCGGTTCGGCGGCCAAGGTGGCCGGGACCTTTGGTTCGCCGGAGTTTTGGCTGCTCACCACGGTGACGCTCGTGGTCACACTTGCCTGCGGCATCTGGGGCAAGGGCTACGTCAAGGTCTCGGGCATGATCATCGGCATCTTCGCGGGCTTTGTGCTGGGCATCTTCATGGGCGACGGCATCGTGGACTTTAGCGGCGTCGCCAGCGCCTCCTGGCTCTCCCTGCCGCGGCCGCTCTCGTTCGGCATCGAGTTTTATCCTGAGGCCGTGGTGCTGATGGTGCTCATGAGCCTCGTGCAATCGGTGCAGCTCATCGGTGGCGTCTCGGCCACGACCGTTGGTGCGCTCGGTCGCGACGCCGAGGGAGGCGAGCTGGGTGGCTGCATCAGGGGCCAGGGCCTGGCCGCCATCGTCGGCGCGTTGTTCGGCGGCCTGCCCACCAGCACATTCAGCCAAAACGTGGGCCTCATCGGCACCACCAAGATGGTCTCTAAGCGAATCTTTGTGATTGCCTCGGCCATCATGCTGGCCGACGGCCTGAGCCCCAAGTTCTCCGCGA
>CAVHKV010000095.1:0-9445 GCA_963636635.1 uncultured Bacteroidales bacterium | reverse complement strand
GGCGGCACCTACGCCAGCTACTACAAGATGCAGTTCGGCAGCTCCAAGGAGTAGGTATTACCGGACATTTGGCCAGAATTCGAGCATATGTAGCTTGAGGGGAGTTTGCGCAGGTTAGCCGCGGGGCTACCTATACTTACGTGCAGCTTACTCGCGCACTCCGGGCGCTTTTGAAACCGCGGAAGAAGAAGAGATGGCCAAGAAGGACAAGAAGACCACCGAGCTGTCGCTCGACGAGGTAGAGGCCCTATTTGCAGACGTTGACGAGACGGGCCACACCAACGCTTCCAAGGCGCGCAAGGAGCGCGCTCGCCGCCGCAACAAGAAGGCCGGCGTAGACGTAGACCCGCTTTCGGGCGACGACCCCAGCGGCTCCAACGTGGGAAAGACGATGACGCGCGCCGCCATCGTCGTCGTGGGCCTGCTTTTGGCCGTCATCATCATCGCTCAGGTCTCCTGCGGCGTCATCCGCCGCGCCGGCACCGCGCAGCTCGCCAACCACGTGGACAACGCCTCCGTGAGCTCGGCCCTGCGCAACGGCGTCGAGTGGGGCGACGGCTTCACCCAGTTCCCCGAGGACTACACCGTGCTCGAGGCCAACGAGGAGAGCGGCCGCATTGAGGTCACCGTCGTGGACACCTCCAGCGCCGACGAGCTCGAGTGCCTGGCCGGCTCGCAGATCCAGGCCGCCGCGCTTTCCGTGAACGCCCTGCTCAACCCCCAGATCACGCAGGTGGTCTACCACGTCGACGTTCACGTGGACGAGGACGGCAAATTCATGCAGTCCGAGTTCTTTGGCTTCTTCAAGCCCAAGGGCGGCATGAAGCGCTTCGCCACCTTCATCTGGACCAAGAGCAGCTCCAACAACGGCGGCTTCAACTTCAACTGCATGATTACCGGCCTGGATGAGACGGCTGCCGAGAACCTGCGCGACAAGGTGACCGTCCAGGGCAACCTGCTCGATGCCGTGCTCGGCACCGCCGCCACCACCGACGCCGCAACGACCGACGCGGCCGCGACCGACTCCGCCGAGGGCGACACAGCCGAGGGCGACACCGCGGCCGAAGGCGACGGCGGCGACGGCTCCGACGACGCCACGGCCACCGAGAACGCCGCTAGCGAGGCCGACGGCGAGACTGAGGCCGCTTCCAACTAGCGGCTTGCCCGCGACGGGCTACGAATGACGCAAGCGTAGCCAGCTGCTGGTTACGTGACGCTGCAAACGGATACGACCAACTCAAACGTAGCCAGCTGCTGGGTTCACGGCACCGCAAGAAGTTACGAATGTGACATGCGTAGCTGGCTGCTGGGTTCATTGGGTTTCACATGAGTTCAGTTGTGAATTTACAAGTTATCTACCAGCACTTTTGTAAGTGCTATCGATTCAACTTGAAATTCTGACCCTACGGTGAGCTACTGAGTGCATAGACGGAGGCCGTCGTGGGCGATGCGACCCTACGAGGAGCTACGCAATGCGCGGATGTAGGTCGCAGCGGGCATCGTGATGCCGAAACAGCCTACGCAGCGCACAAACGTAGGCAGCAGCGGGCATCGTGATGCTGCGGCAACCTACGGAGTGCGCAAACGTAGCTCACCACATGTAATCGAGAGACAGAAAAGAGCCGCCCGGGAGTTTTTCCAGGCGGCTCTCGTTTTCTATTGGTCAGCGCTAGCCCGCAGTCAGCGTAATGAGGGCGGCTCGCCCAACGGCAACTACCCCAGCAGGGCGGTGACCTCGCCGAGGATGGACTCGAAGCTCACGCCGCGCATCTCCCAGTCGGGCTGGGCGGGGGTGATCTTCATGGCGTCGCGCACGAGCGTGCTGGCAAAGCCAACGGACTCGATGAGGGTCTTGCCGGCGAAGACGGCCGCGGTGAGGCCGCTGGCAAACAGGTCGCCGGTGCCGTGGATCATGTAGGGAAGCAGCTCGCCGCAGACCTCCTCCACCTCGCCGGCCTCGCAGGCCACGTAGTTGCGGATGACGCTCTCGCCCTCGTGCACCACGCCCTTGAGCACCACGCACTTGGCGCCCATCTGCAGCAGGGCGTCGGTGACGCGCTGCACGTACTCGGCGCTCACGTCCTGGCCCTCGTAGGCAATGCCCGTGAGGATGGAGGCCTCGGTGAGGTTGGGCGTGAGCACGTCGGCGCCGGCCACCAGGCCGCGCGTGGCCTCGCACATCTCGTCGGTGTAGGTGGGGTACTTCTGGCCGCCGTCGCCCATCACCGGGTCAACGATGCGCAGCGCGCCCGGGTGCTCGCGGTAGAGGCGCTGGATGACGGCCACCTGCTCGGCCGAGCCCAGGAAGCCAGAGTAGACACCCTCGAGCTCGATGCCCTCGTGGTTCCAGGCGTTGAGGTAATCCTCGAGCATGGAGGTGGTGTCGTGCATATAGAACTCGGGGAACTTGGTGTGCGCGCTGAACAGCGAGGTGGGCACGGGACACACGTCGATGCCGGCGCAGGAGAGCACGGGGATGGCCACGCCGAGCGAGCACTTGCCGTATCCGCACAGGTCGTGGACGGCGGCGACGCGCGGCAGCTTGCCGCCCTCGCGGGTGAAGAGGGTGCGCTCACTTGCAACAGACATGGTTCGTCCTTTCACGTGTTGGATGTGCCAAGCGCGGCACGTCGCTACAGCATAGCCCTTCAAACGCCCCGCGGCTGTAAGGGGGTTTACGTATTTGAGGTCGCGCCGCGCAGGGCTTGTGTCCGCGGGGCATGCGGAGCTTTGTGTGGCGGGATGCATGCGGGCGTTCGCAGGTGATAAGCGCCTTGCCCGCTTGCTTGCGAATTCGGCTTTGAACTCGCGAAATATCCTGCGTCCTCAGTTGTGACGCTCGCCCCGCGGGGCCTATGCGCCCTGCCCGGAGACGATACGTCGGATGCCCGAGAGGCTCGAAATGTCCTCGAGCACCTCGATGATGGCGTCGGACTGGTAGAACACGCCGCGGTGTCGGTTGCCAAGCGGGCGAAGCACCCCATACGAACAGGCCTTTTCCACCAGCGTCTGGGTTGCTCTCGGTGTGATGCTGAGGCGTTCGGCGAGGTAGCTCGTGTTCACCACGGGCTGCTCAACGAGTACGGCCGGGAGGCGGTAGATGCTCGAGCCCTTGCGCTCGGCAAAGTCCTGGGACCAGGCGGCGAGCAAGGCGTCCATCTTGTTCGCCACGAGGTTGCCAACAACAACCGCGAACTCAAGGGCATCGACCAAGCGCTCAACCACGGCCACGGGGTCGCCCTGCTGGTAGGTGGTTATGGAGGCCATGTAGGCGTCGACGTCATGGAGCAGGCCTGCCGAGACGGGCAGTGTGGTCTCGCTCAGCACGCCTTCGTCGCGAAGAATCTTGTGGAGCAGCACGCGGCCCGTGCGGCCGTTGCCATCGGTGAAGGGGTGGACGGTCTCGAGCTGGGCGTGGACGACGGCCGCCTTCACAACGGGGTCAATGTCCTGCCGCGCGGCAAATTCCACGAGGTCATCGAGGTATTCCCGCACGCGACTGCTCTGGGGAGGGACGTAGGTGGCGCCGTGGGGGCTGTAGGCCGTGCCGCCCACCCATACCTGCTCGTCTCGGATGGAGTCGGCAACGCCCTCGCTTTCGTAGCTGAGTAGGGCGGCGTGGATGCTGCAGATGGAGGCCGCGGTCAGTGGCCCCTCCTGCGTAAGGGCGTTCCTCATGGCCGAGATGTTGCCCACGATGAGCTTTGCGTTGCGCGGGGCCTCGGGCGAGAGCTCGGCCAGGGCCACGTTGCGGGCGCTTGAGGTGAGGCTCTCGATCTGCGAGCTGGCGGAAGACTCGCTGCGCAGCAGCATGGCCGGCAGGTTGTAACCGCGTGCCCGCTGCTCGGCGTCAAAGCGGGCGAGCCTCACGAGCAGCTCGGAGATGCGTGCGGTGAGGGAAGCCGGCACCTCGATGCTGCGTTCGGCGATGAAGAGTGGGAGCGCCGCCTCGTAGGTGGGACCGATCTTGCGGCGCTGGGTCTTGGAGATGAACGGCGCCAGGTCCGGGTCGCTGACCCAAGGGACGGTCTCAGTCGTAATGGCGGGCCACTGGTTTGCCACGGCGGTTCACTTCCTTTGCTGCCTAGCTATCGGAAGTGAATTGTACTTCACTTCCGATAAGTTCGAAATAACGGAAGTGAATGCTGCTTCACTTCCGATACGAGAGAGCTGGGGGAAGCGAAATCGTGCTAGTCCGGGCTTGGTTGCATGTGCTTGGGCGGGACTCGTGGCCTCGGAAGCGCTAGCGACAAGGCGGAGGGGATGGGTTACGGGCGCGAATGGGTTCTAGTGATGTGGCGGAGACGAGATGGGCCCGCAGGGGACCCTTGTGGCAAACAGCTTTAGGTATTGATGGCCGATTTTCGTCTATTGAGGACTTTTACCTGTCTTGGGGCGGAGCGCGGCACGGGTCGTATCCCGTAATTTGCGGGCGTGTTTGGACGGCGAGGACACGGTACGCCGCATACCCGGCCCTGTAATTCACAAGCGCGATATCCCTTGTTTTTTGGTCTGAGGCCGCTACCTGCGGGCGAAATTTATGCATTGCTTACAAAAATCCCAGCGTTTGACACTTGCCAGAAGGTATCGGGGGGGGGTTAAATCAATGCGTTGGATTCTATTCTTGGCGGGAGAGCTGTGCCTGCCTCGAGAAGGAGAGACCTATGAGGAAAAACAAGGCACTCTTTGCGCTGCTGCTCAGCGTCCTGGCAGTAACGCTCTTCGCCGCCCCGCTATCCGCCAAGGCGGACGAGACGGTGACGACCATTACGCAGGACAGCTTTAACGACGGCGTGTACGCCATCAGCGAGCCTGGCAATTACGAGCTTGGCGAGGACGTCACGGGCAAGATTGCCATTGATAAGGAGAACGGTGGAGCATTCGCCATCAATCTCAAGGGCTACACGTTGACGAATGCCAATGGAGGCAACGCTATCTTCTGCAAGGGCTCCGGCCATAGCGCGACGCTTACCGTTAGCAACGGCAGTATCGT
This sequence comes from uncultured Bacteroidales bacterium, assembly GCA_963636635.1. GTDB lineage: Bacteria > Actinomycetota > Coriobacteriia > Coriobacteriales > Atopobiaceae > Parolsenella. Next base: position 4,452 of record CAVHKV010000095.1, on the reverse strand, counting down.
GGCGACTGGCAAGAGCGTGCAGGCGGTTCGCATCGACGCTCACCTTACTACGGTCGAACTTGACGGCGTCTCCGTTGATACGACTGATGGTATCTGCGTCCACGTCCAAACTGCTACGGCCGTGAACATCAAGGGCGGTTCGTACAAGACCAGCAACAAGACCGAGGGGGTTGACGAGCCGGTTCTCTGCGTCGCGGGCGGAACGCTGAACGTCAACGGCGGCGACTCCGTGGCTACCCTTACCCTTGATGGCGGCACCAACATCGTCAAGAACGACGGCAAAGGCAGCGCGTTCATCAAGCTCTCCGGCGGCACCTTCTCTGCCTCCCCACCCAGGCAACGCTTTCCGATTCGAGCGCCTATAGCGTTCACAAGACCTCGAAGGGCTTTGAGGTCGTCAGCGGCACGGATGCCCCTGAGAGCGCGTGCTGGAAGGTCGATAAGAAGGGCTTCGGCACGATCTACTTCGACACCACCGCTGACAAGGAAGCGTTCGCAAAGGACTATGCCACCGAGGGTGACCAGTTCACCCAGCTTCGCGCGACTGTGACCTTTGACCTTGCCAATGGCGAGGACCCTGTGACCAAGACGGTCGAAGTTGGTAGCACGGTTTCCGCTCTGGAAAATCCTCACAAGAAGGACGGCGTATTCAAGTTCTGGTCTTCGGACGGTAAGACCGAGTTCGATTTCGATACCGCAATCAACAACGACGTTAAGCTCACCGCTGTCTATGACGACGCCGTTGCCACCAATGGTCACGACGGCTACGCCTCGCTGCAGGATGCCATCAATGATTACGACCCCGGCGATGGCAATGTCATTACCCTGCTTAAGGACACCACCGAGAGCGTCGTGGTTCCTCCCATCAAGGGGGAAGACAAGGCCATCAAGATCAACCTCGGTGGCAAGACGCTCACGGCCGCGACTGGCAAGAGCGCAATCACGCTTTCTGGTGTGAGGACCCTCACCCTCACGAACGGCGCCATTACCTCCGCCGACAAGCCCTGCCTTGAGGTGACCGAGGATGCCGCCGGCTCTACGGTGAACCTTGCGAGCCAGGGCGAGTTCAGCTCCGGCGAGCTCAAGCTCTCTGCCACCAAGGCAGACAAGCAGGACGTCTACACCGTGCTTGTCACGGGCGATTCCAAGGCCCAGACCGAACTCCACGTCATGGGCGGCAGCTACAGCAGCGAGGGCAGCAGCGCCCTCCGCGTCGCCAACAACGTCTGCGTCCATGTCACCGACGGCGACTTCTCCAGCGAGGAGACCGTGCCCGATGCCAACACCATCATGGCCAGCGATGGCTGCAAGGTTGAGTTTGCCGGCGGTAGCGTGAACCACCACATCACGCTCGCGAACAGCTCCACGGCCAACATCTACTCTGGCAGCTTCGGCGACGCCACCAACGCCAACCAGGTCGTCGACGGCAAGTACCTCTACAAGGCCAAGGGCGAGGAGTTCGACTACGAGGTGAGGGACCTCGAGGACGCCCTCGACGACGCCAGCTTCGTCGTCTACGGCGACGGCGTGAAGAGGGTCTACTTCGCGGACTTTGACGAGGCTGAGGACTACTGCGCCACCCTCGAGGAGCGCGGCGTCGAGAACTGCGCCGTCATCAACCTTTACCGCGCCGCCTTCATCGTCATGGGCGAGCAGTATGACCTGCGCGTCTACGAGTGCGGCGACGAGATCGGCGAGCTGCCCGAGGCTCCCGAGGTCGAGGACTACACCTTCGCCGGCTGGTACGTGAACGGCCAGAAGATCGACTCCAGCTACTCGGTGATCGGCGACGTCGAGGCCACGGCCATGTGGTACTGGAACGGCTCGAGTGACGAGAAGCCCACCGACAACCCCAAGGCCAAGGGCAACAAGCACCTGCCCCAGACCGGCGACCCGGCGCTCGCCGTCTCCGGCATCGCAGCCGCCGGCGCCGCCCTCGCGGGCCTCGGCGCGATTCGCCGCCGCAAGTAGCGAAGGCGAGAGGCTCGAGACGCTGCGGCCGACTCGCCCGCAGCGCTCCGAGCCGCCACGACTAACGAGTGGCTAGCTCCCAACAACCGGGAGCGCACATAGCACCACCAAGGGGCGACAAGCACAAGCTTGCCGCCCCTTTCGCTAGGGGAGCGCAATGACGTGTTCCGCGGTGCTGGGACTATCGCGCCAACTCAAATGCGGCGTTGCTTCAAGTGCGAAGGTCAAAGCGCGCCAAACCCAAGAGCCAAGTCGCTCCAGCCCGAAAGTCGGTAGCCCAAAGGCATGAATCGCTCGCAACGAACCGGGCGTGATTTGCCCATGCTACACTCGTGTCCTGAGAGCGAAGGGAGGCAGAGCATGGCGCAGGAGCTGGGAGTTCAGACGCCGCATAGGTACCCCGTGGGAATCCAGACCTTTGAGAAGATCCGCGAGGAGGGCTACCTCTATGTCGACAAGACCCGCTACATCTACGACCTTGCCCATGGCTCTGGCTCAACCTATTTCCTGAGCCGTCCGCGCCGCTTTGGCAAGTCGCTGCTCCTCTCAACCATGCAGGCCTACTTTGAGGGCCGTCGCGAACTCTTCGAGGGCTTGGCCCTCGCTGGCCTCGAGACCGAGTGGGAGTCCCACCCGGCCATCCGCATCGACCTCTCCACCATCAAGACAGAGAGCACCGAACAACTTCTGCAACTGCTCGATTTCGCGCTCTCCCGCCACGAGGGTGTTTGGGGCCGCGACCCCAAGGCGCAGACCCCGGGCTCGCGACTTATGGCGCTCATCTCGGCGGCCAACAGGCAGACCGGCAAGCCCGTCGTCGTCCTCGTTGACGAATACGACGCCCCGCTGCTCAACGTCGCTCACGACGAGGCTCTTCTCCATGAATTCCGCCTTGCCATGCGCGAGTTCTTTGCCCCGCTCAAGGCTTGCGACGAGATGCTGCGCTTTGTCATGCTCACCGGCATCACCAAGTTCAGCCAGCTCTCTATCTTCAGCGAGCTCAACAACCTTACCAACCTCACCATGCTTCCCCAGTTTGCCGGCATCTGCGGCATCACGCAGGACGAGCTCGAGGGGCAGATGGCCGGGGACGTCGCCGGCTTGGCGGCCACGTTGGGCCTTGATGCGAGCGAGGCTCTGGCCTTGCTCAAGGCCAACTACGATGGCTACCACTTCTGCGAGGACTCGCCTGACATCTACAACCCGTTCAGTCTGCTCTCCGCGCTGGCCTCGGGCAAGCTGGGCTCGTACTGGTTTGGCTCGGGTACGCCCACGGTGCTCGTCAACCTGCTGCGAGAGAACGCCTGGGAGGTCGGCGACTTTGAGGGCGTCGAGGCCTTCGTGAGCGAGTTTGAGGTCCCCACGGAGTCCATGCAGACGCCGCTTCCCATGCTCTACCAGTCCGGTTACCTCACCATCAAGTCCTACGACCGCCTGAGCGACTCCTATACCCTTGGCGTTCCCAACGCCGAGGTGGCCCAAGGCCTCTCCGGCGCCCTGGCCGCCCATGCGGCAGGCTCGTCCATCAGCGGCTTCAACGGTTTCTTGCGCGGGTTTGGCCGCAGCGTCCGCACGGGCGACATCGATGTGGCCCTCGCCTCCATGCGTTCCTTCATGGCGGGAATTCCCTACCACCTGGGCTCTCGTTCCGAGCGCGGCTTCCAGACCACCTTCTGGATTGTCTTCACCCTGCTTGGCGCCCAGATTGAGACCGAGGTCAAGACCGCCACGGGTAGGGCTGACGCGGTGATGAAGCTGAATGATGCCATCTACGTATTCGAGTTCAAGTACGACCGCTCCGCCGCCGAGGCCCTCGCGCAGATTGGCGAGCGTGGTTACCTCGTGCCCTTCGAGGCCGACGGCCGCAAGCTCTTCAAGGTGGGCGTGAACTTCTCCAGCAAGACCCAAACCGTCGAGGACTGGATCATCGAAGAGGCCTAGCCGTTGCCGCCGCCCTCGCGGGCCTCGGCGCACTCCGCTGCCGGATGGATGACGTAGGGCTCGTGGAGCCGTGATTTCTCATTCTTGGGAAGCACCATTGCTTACCTGCAGAAATGGAACTTTTCGCGATTATTGAAGTGGGAAATCTGGCACTTTTAAAGATTATCGAATGGGCAAATTCCCAACTTTTCAAGATTATTGGAAGGCTGAATTCGGCACTTTTCAAGATTATCGGCTCGCGAGGCGGCTTTTTTGCTCGTTTTCAGGCGGCTTTTTTGCTCGAACTGAGGCGGCTTTTTTGATTGATTTCGGGCGGCTTTTTTGCTGGAAGTTTTGGGCTGGGCTTAAACTTTGCTTGTTGAGTTGTATGTCGGTGGCGAGCCGACGGTAGAAAGGAGTGCCCTATGGGCATGAAAGACGCGCTATGCAAGCGCCTGGCGAGGGGCGGTGCGCTCGCGGCCGTGGCGGCTGCCGTCTTCGCCGCTACCCTCGTTGCCCTCCCAGGGGGGGGCGATTGCTGAGGAGGCTGCCGTAGCCAAG
>CAVHKV010000094.1:0-9493 GCA_963636635.1 uncultured Bacteroidales bacterium | reverse complement strand
AAAAATGCCTCGCATGGGCCTTCAGAGAAAAACGCCAGGCGACAGGAACCAGACGTAAGAAAACAATAGACAGGCAAAATAATGAACTCCCCGCAGGCATGGGCAACAGCCTGTGGGGAGTTCTTTCTTAAGAGCATGTGGCGGGACGAGTCTTAGGACGCTCTTACATCCCAAGCAGGTTCATGACCAGGCCGGAGCCGACGCCTAGGACGTAGAGCAGGGCGGCGATGGAGACGTTCTCGCGGGCGTTGCCGTTGGTGCGGAAGAGCACGAGGTAGCCGGCGCCGGCGGCCACGAGGGTTCCGGCCATCATGGGGCCAAAGCCCAGGGCGCCGTCGAGGTAGAGCTGGGTCACCACGACGCTCGCGGCGCAGTTGGGCACCATGCCCACGAGGCCCGCCGCAAAGGTAGCGAGCGCCTCGTTGGCAGAGAGGAAGCTGGCAAGCACGTCCTCGCCCACGCCCTCGATGACGGCCGTGAGCACGAGCGTCACGGCAAAGATGAAGACCGTCACCTGCAGGGTCTTGTAGGCGGAGTTGAGCGCGATCCAGCGCACGAGCTGACCCTTGGTGAGCGGCTCGCCGCAACCGCAGTCGCAGGCGTACTGGGACGGGTCGTAGTCGTTACCAATGGAAGCAGCATCGCCCTCGGAGCCGCTTTCGGCAGAAGCGCCAAGCTCAGAAGAGGTCGAGGCAACGGCAACGCCAGGCTGAACGTCGGCAGCAACGGCAACGCCATCAGCAGAACCCTGCTGAGAATCCTCGGCCACGGCATTGGCAACGTTACCGTCGCCAGTCACCTCCATGTCCTCGACCTCCTGCTCAGCGTCCTCGGGCATAGAGCCCGGAAGCAGGGAGGCGAAGCGGCGAGACTTGGCGGCGAGCAGGTGGATGGCACCGTCAACGGCGTAGCCCGCGATGACGCCAAGGATGGCCTTGGTGGCAAGGATCTTCAGCAGCACGGCCGCGTCCACGCGCTCGGCCAACAGCAGCGGCAGCATCTCGTCCGAGGTGGAGAGGATGACGGCCACGAGCGTGCCCAAGGTCACGATGCGGTCCGCAAAGAGCATGGAGCCCACAGCCGAGAAGCCGCACTGGGGAATGAGGCCGAGCACCGCGCCGAGGGCGGGGCCGGCGTGCCCCGCCTGCTGGATGCGCGTAACGGCGCGGTCACCGGCAAAGATCTCGAGCAGGCTGATGGCCACGTAGGTAAGGAAGAGAAAGGGAATGAGGACAAGCGTGTCCTTGCCGGCATCGGCGAGGACGTCAAGAACAAAATCCATGTAGAGAGGCTCCCGTCTAAGAATCTTCAACGGGAATGCATGGTAGCCACCAAAACGTCTGAATGACTGCTCACATCCTCACCGTGAAGACATGTCCACAAAGGGCGGCCGATGCGCGGATTACGCCGGATTCCCCAAAGCGCGAAAGACATGCGTAACACGAGCGACATTACAGACAACGGGCGCAGACAAAACCACACGCCGGGCAAGAAATCGCGGGCCACATCCACCCAGGCATCAAACCGCTGTAAACCGCGGCTCAGCAGCGATGCCACAACTGCACGTGGCCTACACGCTCAAGCAGAACTCGAAGGCCCTCAGGCGGGAATCCAGGTGGGTCGCGGCCCAGCGATGGGCGAAGGCCAGCAGCGTGGCCGCGGTGTTGGAATCCACCTCGCACGCGAGCAGCTCGTCAAAGGTGGAGTTGATGAGCGCGCCCATCCACGCAAGCGTGGCGCGGTCGACCGGCTCGGCTCCCTCGACGTCCTTGGAGCAGCTCTCGCACAGGACGCCTCCCGCCAAGACGGAGAAGCGGCTCGGCGCCGGGTCGCCGCAGGCCACGCAGGTGTCGAGCACGGGGCGCCAGCCCTGGTGGGAGAGTACCTTGAAGGCATAGGCGGCCACCACCACGTCAAGGTGGGGCTGGTCGACCGCCTGCTCACAGGCGAGCAGCGCCCGCGAGCAGATGGGGCGCAAAAACGGGTCCGGAGCATCGGCAAAGCTCGTGAGGCGCGCAAGCTCCGCCACGGCGCTCGCCGCGCTCACGCGCTCGAGCTCGCCGCGCAGCGTGGCATGGGGCTCCAAAAGTTGGGCCTCGGCCACCACGTCCAGGCTCTTGCCTTGGGCGAGCAGCAGGTCCAGCTCGCAGAAGAGCTGCACGCGGGCGGCCAGCTTGCCGCCCGGCTTGCGCGCGCCCTTGGCCACGGCGCGCCCCTGGCAGCCGCTTGCCTCGAGCAGGGTAAGGATGAGGTCGCTCTCCCCCAGCTTGGTGCGGTCGATGACAATGGCCTCGGTATGTCTGGTGCGGCCGCGCGCCACCCCTACTCCGTGGCCTCGTAGCCCAGGCGGCGGATCTCGTTCTGGTCGCGGCGCCACTGGGGCCTCACCTGCACGCGCAGCTCCAGGAAGACCTTGCCACCCAGCAGGCGCTCGATGTCGGGGCGCGCGGTGCTGCCGATCTTCTTGATCATGGAGCCGCCCTTGCCCACGATGATGCCCTTCTGGCCCTCGCGCTCCACATAGATGGTGGCCGAGACGCTCGCGTGGCCGTCCTTCTTCCACACGATGTCGTTGCAGACCACGGCCACCGAGTGCGGCACCTCGTCATGGCAGTTGAGCAGCACTTTCTCGCGCACGAACTCCGCCACGAGGTCTTCCTCGGTGGCGTCGGAGTCCATGCCCTCGGGGAACCACTTGGGGCCCTCGGGCAGCTTTTCGCTCACGAGCCTGAGGAAGGCGTCCACGTTGAAGTTCTCCGTGGCGCTCGTCACGATGACGTCGTCAAAGCTCGCGAGCTTCTGGGCAGCCTCGAGCTGGGCGGCCATCTGCTCGGGCTTGGCGAGGTCGGCCTTGGTGAGCACGAGGATCTTGGGTGCGCGGGCCTTGTCCACGTGGGCGCCCACCCACTCGTCGCCCGTACCCACGGGCTTGGTGGCGTCCACGAGCATGGCCACCACGTCCACGTCCGCAAGCTCGCCCAGGGCGGCACGGTTGAGCTCCTTGCCCAGGGCGTCCTTGGGCTTGTGAAGGCCCGGGGTGTCCACGATGACGATCTGGCTGTTGGGCGTGTTCACCACGGCGCGCAGGCGCTTGCGGGTGGTCTGGGCCACCGGGCTCGTGATGGCGATGCGCTCGCCCATGCAGGCGTTAAGCAGCGTGGACTTGCCGGCGTTGGGACGGCCCACGAGGGCGACGAAGCCGCTTCGGAAGGTGTTCTCGGACATGGTTCTCCTTGAGGTGTTCGGCGGGCACGCGCCCGCGGCTTACAAATAGTTCCGCAACGAACGCGGCTTTCATGCGATTTCCTGCAAGCAGGCACGTAGCCCGCTGTTGAAGTTTAACGTCACGGCTGGGGCTTGCAGACCGCGCGATTCATGCGCCCACGCAACGCGCAAATAGCCGCAACGGCCATATATCCGCAGCTTACAGCATGCATACGCACTAGATGAACTTCTCGACAAGAGCCGAGCCAAGAACGACAAGGCCGGCGATGCCCACGAAGACGCAGAGCACCCAGACGGCAGCCGCGGCGATGTCCTTGGCGCGGCCCGCCAACGGGTGGTACTCGGGCGAGACGAGATCCACGATGGTCTCGATGGCGGTGTTCATAAGCTCGGCGCACAGCACCACGCCGCAGCACAGCAAGATGACGCCCCAACGCGCGGCGTCGATGCCGATGGCCAGGCCGCACACCACGGCAAAGACGAAGCCGCCGAGCATGACCTTGATGTTGCGCTCGCTCTGCAGCGCAAAGCGGAAGCCCTGCAGCGCAAAGCCGAAGCTCTTCCAAAACGAGGGGTGGTTTTCCTTGGAGCCGGGAATCATGCGCCGCACCCCGCATCTGTAAGCGGCGCGTCGTCATCGTGGCGCGTGGTGGCGATGTGGCCGAGGTCACGGCCGCAGGCAAGGGCCAAAAGCTCGTCCTCGCGCGCCTCCATGACGGCGGCCTCGTCCTCCTCGATGTGGTCATAGCCCAGCAAGTGCAGCAGCGAGTGGATGGCCATGAGACGGGTCTCGTCTTCTGCCGAGGTGCCAAAGCGTTCGCTCTGGGCGGCCAGCACGGCCGGCGCCATGGCGATGTCGCCGAGCTCGCAGGGCTCGCCGGGCGCAAGCTCCGGGTCGTCCGGGCGCTCGCACTCAAGGGAGATGACGTCGGTGGGGCTGTCCACGCCGCGCCACTGCCGGTTGAGCTCCTGCATCTGGGCCTCGCCCACCACGCTCACCGATACCGAGCAGGGGCGCTCCACGCCCTCCTGGGCAAGCACGAGCTCAAAGACGCGGGCAAGCTCGCACTCCGAGATGGCGAGCTCGGCGCCGTCCTCGGCACAAAGGTTCAACTCCAGCATCACTCGGCCCCTCCCCCGCGCAGGCCAGGCGCGGCCTCGGCGCGCTCGTAGGCCTCCACGATGCGCGCCACGAGCGCGTGGCGCACGATGTCGGCGCGCCCCAGGTCAACGAAGGCGATGTCCTCCACGCCCTCCAGGGCGCGCCGGGCGCTCGAGAGGCCGGAGGGGCCGGTGAGGTCTCGCTGCGAGGCGTCGCCGGTGACGACGAACTTGCTGCGAAAGCCCATGCGCGTGAGGAACATCTTCATCTGCTCGGGCGTGGTGTTCTGGGCCTCGTCAAGGATGACGAAGGCGTCGTTCATGGTGCGGCCGCGCATGTAGGCCAAGGGGGCGATCTCAATAACGCCCTGCTCAATGAGGGCGTTGCCCTTCTCCATGTCGGTCATGTCGAACAAGGCGTCGTAGAGCGGGCGCACGTAGGGGTCGAGCTTCTCCTGCAGGGTACCCGGCAAATAGCCCAGGCTCTCGCCGGCCTCCACCACCGGACGGCAGAGCACGATGCGGTTGACCTCGCGGCGCTTGAGGGCGGCCACGGCCATCGCCATGGCGAGGTAGGTCTTGCCCGTGCCGGCGGGGCCCAGCGCAAAGGTGAGCGTGTGGTGGCGCACGGCCTCGATGTAGCGGCGCTGGCCGGCCGTCTTGGGACGCAGGGCGCGCCCGCGGTAGGTGAGCAGGATGTCGTCGGCAAAGCTCGTGTCGGGCGCGGCCGAGGAACCGGAGCGCTCGAGGATGAGGTCGACCTCCTCGGGCGAGGGCGTCTCGCCGCGGGAGACCATCTGCGTGAGCTGGGAGAACACGGAGACGACGCGGTTTGCCTCAATGGGGTCGCCCATCACGGCCACCTGGTTGCCGCGCACGGTGATGCTGGCGTCGGTTGCCGCCTCGATGCGCCTGAGCAGCGAGTCTGCCGGGCCCATGAGGCTCGTCATGTCGACGGAATCCGGGATGGTGAGTCTTACTTGGGACGGCTCCATGCTCCTCCAAAGTGCGGGACTGCAGGCTGCGCGCGCGGCGCTAGGCATCCATGATACGACAGCCCCTGGCATCGAGCACGTCGGCGGCGGTGACCGCGCGCGGCACCACGCGCACGAGCTGGCCGCACAGGCCCTCGTCCACCAAGGTCTCTACAAGGCCGCCCGTGACGCCTGTGTCGTTTCGCTCAACCAAGACGAGCTGCTCGGTGCCCACGAGCGACTCCGCGTAGGCGGCGCGCATGCGGCTCGCGAGCTCGCGCATGGCACGGCTGCGCTCGGAGCTCACCTCAGACGGCACCTGGCCGGCCATGGCTGCGGCGGGCGTGCCGGGGCGGCGCGAGTACCTGAAGACGTGCATCTTGGCAAAGGTGGCCGCCTCGCAAGTGGCGAGGCTCTGGGCAAACTCCTCGTCGGTCTCTTGCGGAAAGCCCACGATGAGGTCGCAGGCGATGGCCACGCCGGGAAGCGCCTCGCGGGCGCGGGCAACCACCTCGAGGTACTCGGCCGAGGTATAGGGCCTGCCCATGCGTTCGAGCGTGACGTCGCAGCCGCTCTGCAGCGGAATGTGCAGGTACGGGGCCACGCGACCATGCGAGACGGCCATGACCTCGAGCAGCTCGGGCGTGACGCCGGCCGGCTCGATGGACGAGAGGCGAACGCGCCCCACATTGGTCTTATCGAGAATCTGCCTAAGAAGCCCGGCGAGCGTGAGCCCCTCGTACTCATATCTGCCGAGGTCGATGCCCGTGAGCACGACCTCCTTGGCGCCGTCAGCCACAAGGGCGTCGACGCCGGCCAGGACATCCTTCGGCTTGATGGAGCGCGCCGAGCCCCTCGCCTTCCAGACGATGCAGTAGGTGCAGCGGTTGTCGCAGCCGTCCTGAATCTTGAGCCCCGGGCGCATGCGGCCCGTGGGCGTGACGGCATGGCCGGGAGCGCCCGGCTCGGAGGCCGGGTTGGCGTCCTGCGAGGAGGCGGCGGAAGTAGTTGCAGCGGCAGCGCGGCCAGCCGAAGAAAGTTCGGCAGAAGGCTCGCTTGCCCTGGCGCCAGCATCACCAGCGTCGAGGCCAGGGGCCGCAGCCGCCTCTACTTGAGAGCCACCCGCTCCAGAAGCCGCGGCCCCCGCCGAAGCAGCACCAACCTTCATCTCGCCAACAAACCCCAGCTCAGCCATGACGTGCTCGGCAACCTTGGCCTTGTCGGCCTCGACGCTCACGTTGGGCGCCAGGGCCTCCAGCTCGTCGGCGAACAGGCTCGCCACGCAGCCCGTGGCAACCACCACGGGAGCGGCGGGCAGGCCGGCCGCGTGGCGCACGGCCTTGCGGGCCTTGGCCTCGGCCTCGGCCGTGACGGCGCAGGTGTTCACCACGATGGCCTGGGCCTCGTCCTCGCCCGCAACCTGGGCGCCGCGAGCCGTGAGCTCGCGCGCCATGGCGTCGAGCTCCACGCGGTTCACGCGGCATCCCAGGTTTACGAAGGCCACCTTCGGCGCGGACTGCGCCCCGCGGCAGCTCACTTCTTGTGCCTTCCGTGCGGCTTGGCGGAGGCGGCACGGCCCATGTGGCCGCCAAAGACGGGCTTGTCATCGGCGCCGTCGACGCGCTCTCCCCTCGCGGCGGCGATGGCACGGATGGCCTCGACGTCGCTCTCGGAGAGGTCAGTCGGAACCACGACGTTCACCACCACGACGAGCTTGCCGCGCGCCGAGCTGCCCTGGCGCGGCATGCCATAGCCCTCGACCTCCACGTGCTGGGCATGGGCGCAACCGGCCGGCACGGAAACCTCAACCACCTCGTCGGCGAGGATGCCCTCGACCTTGAGCGTGCAGCCGCAGATGGCCTCGAGCGCGGTCACGTCCTCCACGATGTAGAGGTCGTCGCCCTGGCGCTGGAAGCGCTCGTCCTCGAGCACTTCGATGCGAACCACGAGGTCGCCGGACCTGTCGCCGCGCACGCCCGCCTCACCAAAGCCGGCGATGGTGATGGTCTGGCCGGAGTGGACGCCGGCCAGAATCTCCACCTTCACCGTCTCATGGTTGGGCGTGCGGCCCTGGCCGCCACAGGTCTCGCAGGGATGGTCGATGACGTGGCCCGTGCCGTGGCAGTTGGGGCATTCGCTCTGCGTCTGCATCTGGCCGAGGATGGTGCGCTGCACCGTGACGACGCGGCCGGAGCCGTGGCAGCGCGGGCAGGTCGTGGCCTTGCCGCCGTCCGCAGCGCCCGTGCCGTTGCAGTCGTCGCAGGGGGCCAGGCGGTCGTAGGCCACCGTGCGGGTGAGGCCGCTCGCGGCCTCTGCCAGCGAGATGCGCAGAGAGATGCCCATGTCGCGGCCGGCCGTGCGGGCCGCGCGGCCGCCTCCGGAGGCGCCGCCGCCAAAGAAGGACGAGAGGATGTCGTCCATACCAAAGCCGCCGAAGATGTCGGACATGTCAACGGCGCCGCCGCCAAAGCCGGCCGGGCCGTCGGGGTCGCCGAAGCGGTCGTAGTTGGAACGCTTCTGCTCATCGGAGAGGACCGAGTAGGCCTCGTTTACCTCCTTGAAGCGCTCCTCGGCATCCGGCTCCTTGTTGACGTCCGGGTGAAGGGAACGCGCCTTCTTGAGAAAGGCGCGCTTGATCGTCTTTGCGTCGGCGTCGCGGTCAACGCCGAGCACCTCGTAGTAATCGACCTTTGCTTCCACGCTCGTAGTGCTCACTTCCTAGACGAAACCAAACAAAGGCGCAGGCGCCCGGCGGCGCCCGTGCCCAACAAGTACCTAAAGCTAGCCGCGCAGGCCCACCCCGCGGGCGGCGCCCACGTAGCCCGCCGTCCCCAGGCCGCTCATGCACGAGACCATGAGGGCGAGGAAGACGGCGATGGTGGCGCCGTTCACGGCACCGTTGCCCACGTAGCGCAGGGCGTTCTTCCACCAGATGCCGGCATGGCCCCCAAAGCCGCCCGAGCTCGCGATCATCCAGATACCAAGGGCCGCGGGGACGACGATGAAGAAGCCGAACTGCACGACGGACTGCAGCAGCAGGCCCACCAGCAGGAACGGCAGGGCAAAGCCGATCATGGTGAAGCCCTGGGCGGCGCGCGGGTTCAGGCGCTCGCTGGGCACGCCCACGCGGCAGACGAAGTCGCCCGTGGGACCTCGACCACAACCTCGCTCGCGGAGAGCACGCGGCCCGTGCCGCCGCAGGCGTCGCAGGGGTCGGCCACGACCTTGCCGGAGCCCTCGCACTCGGGGCACACCATGCTCATGGCGCCGATGCCGAAGATGCCCGAGAGGTCAACCGAGATGCGGCCGGAGCCTGCGCAGGTGGGGCAGGTCTTGGCGTGCTCGGAGTGCACCGAGCCCGCGCCGTGGCAGACGTCGCAGGCGACGTAGCGCTGGAAGGTCACGCCGCGGCGGCACCCCTCCTTGGCCTGCTTGTCGTCCAAGTCCAGCTCGTAGACCACGTCTCCGCCGGCCTGCGGGTTGTAGGCGCGCGAGCGGGTGGAGGTGCGCCCCGTTCCGTAGGCCCCGCCAAAGGGGAAGCCCCAGAAGCCGCCCATGCCGGCGAAGGGGTCTCCCTGCGGGCTCGAGGGGCTGCCGTAACCGCCGGCCGCAAAGGGACTGCCGGAGCGCATGGCGTCGTAGCGGCGGCGCTTGTCCGGGTCCTTGAGGACGGCGTAGGCCTCGGAGACTTCCTTGAACTTCTCCTCGGCGTCCGGCTCCTTGTTCACGTCCGGGTGGTACTTGCGGGCGAGCTTCTGGAAGGCCTTGCTTATCTGCTCCTCGGTGGCGTCGTGCTCCACGCCGAGGATCTTGTAGTAGTCCTTGTCGTTCATCGCTGACATGGGCCTGGGTTCTCCCTACTTTTTGCCCGCAAGGCGCGGGTTTCACATACGCTCGACATTCTACCCAAACATCACGGCAGCTCACAGGCGCAGCGCAAACGCTTCTGGTAGTCTTGGACTTTGTGAAAGCAAGCGAGGTAGGCGGGCGAGTTTGCCGGCGCGCCGGAAACAGCGACGCGGCCGCACGGCGCAGTCGCGCGCCAAGGCCCCAGGCAAGCGCGCAGCACGCAACGCACGCCGCGGCTCAAGGCATGCCGGCCGGCCGCGGCAAGCGCGGACGCCACGTGCGCCGCACTGCCCCGCCCCTCGCAAACAAACCCCGTACCAGGAGGTATGCAGATGGCAGAGTTC
>CAVHKV010000093.1:0-9642 GCA_963636635.1 uncultured Bacteroidales bacterium | reverse complement strand
GCTCAACTTCATGGGCAACGAGATCGGCCAGTACATCGAGTGGCGCTACTACGAGTCCATCCAGTGGTTCCTCACCGAGGAGTTCGAGCCGCACGCCAAGCACCAGCACTTCATCGAGGCACTCAACAACCTCTACCTGGCAGAGCCGGCGCTGTGGCGCGAGGCCTACGAGTGGGACGGCTTCGAGTGGCTCTCCGCAGACGATGCCGAGCACTCGCTCGTGAGCTTCGTACGCCGCGGCAAGGGCGAGGACGAGGAGCTTGTGGTCGTCCTCAACTTTGACGTGAACTTCCGCCCCAGCTGGCGCGTGCCCGTGCCGCGCGAGGGCGACTACGAGGAGATCTTCAACTCCGACGCCGAGGAGTTCGGCGGTTCCGGCCAGCTCAACGCGGGCGTCATCCAGAGCCGCCCGGAGGACTGCGACGGCCGTCCCAACTCCGTCCTCATGAACGTCCCGCCGCTCGGCGGCGCCATCCTGCGCCGCGTGGGGCCCTCCACCTACAAGCCCGAGCCGGCCGTGGCCAAGAAGGCCAAGCCCGAGCCCGCCCGCCGCGCCAAGGCCGCCAAGCCCAAGCGCAGCGCCGCCAAGACGGCCAAGCCCGCCGCAAGCCCCAAGAAGGCCGCGGCTCCCAAGGCCACCAAGGCCGCAAAGCCGGCCGAGAAGGTCGCGAAGGCGGCCGAGGCCATCAAGAAGGCCACGGCTCCCAAGGCCGCAAAGGCCTCCAAGCCCGACGCGCCCGCCAAGAACGCCGTGGCCCCCAAGCCCTCCGCAACCGCCAAGGCCACAAAGCCGGCCGCGGCAACCAAGTCCGCCCCCAAGGCTCCCAAGCAGGCAAAGGGCAAGCCTGCGAAGAAGCCCGCCGGTGCCCCGGGCGCCAAAAAGGCCCCGAGGTCATAAGAATCTGTACCATCTACAACGCAACGACTGTTCCAATCGTTAGGAGTTAGTGCATGATCGAACCCATCTTCGAGACCCCGGAGGATTTCGCCGTCGAGTACCGCAGGGTGCTCGAGTCGCTCGTGGGCAAGGACTTCCACGTCTGCACCGCCCTCGAGCAGTACCAGGCCCTCGCGCAGCTCATCGCGCTCAAGGCCAACGGCCAGTTCGCCACCTCGGACTCCGAGAACAAGAAGAGCGACAAGAAGAAGGTCTACTACTTCTGCCTCGAGTTCCTTCTCGGCCCGCTGCTCGACAACTACCTGCTCAACTACGGTGTCCGCGACATCGTCAAGGAGGGCCTGGCCGACATGGGCATCGACCTGGAGGACCTCATCTCCCAGGAGGTCGACCCGGGCCTGGGCAACGGTGGCCTTGGCCGCCTTGCCGCCTGCTTCCTGGACTCCATGGCCGCCGAGGGCATCCTGGGCTTTGGCAACGGCATGCGCTACCACTACGGCCTGTTCAAGCAGAAGATCGAGAACGGCCGCCAGGTTGAGGTCACCGACAACTGGCTCGACAAGGGCTACCCCTGGGAGACCAAGCACCCCGAGAGCGCCGTCTACGTGCGCTTTGGCGGCGAGGTCGTCCGCCACGAGGAGAACGGCAAGTACTGGTTCACCCAGGAGGGCGGCGAGCTCATCCGCGCCGTGCCGTATGACGTGCCCGTGATTGGCTACGGCGGCAAGACCGTCAACCGCCTGCGCCTGTGGAGCGCCGAGCCCGCGCACGAGGACTTCGACCTCGACGCCTTCAACGCCGGCGACTACGCCAAGGCCGCCAAGTTCCGCACCGATGCCGAGGCCATCACCGAGATCCTGTATCCCAACGACGCCGGCGAGCACGGCCGCATCCTGCGCCTCAAGCAGGAGTACCTGTTCGTGGCCGCGGGCCTCGCCTCCATCATCCGCAACTACAAGTACGACCACGCCGACGCCGGCTGGGAGCGCTTCCCGGAGTTCGTGGGCATCCACACCAACGACACCCACCCCGCCATGTGCGGCGCCGAGCTCATGCGCCTGCTGGTTGACGAGGAGGGCCTGGATTGGGACACCGCCTGGGACATCACCGTGCGCTCCATCTCCTACACCAACCACACGGTGCTTCCCGAGGCCCTGGAGAAGTGGCCCATCGAGACCTTCCGCAGGCTGCTCCCGCGCCTCTACATGTACGTGGACGAGATCAACCGCCGCTACATGGACGCCTTCCCGCGTGACATCGAGGGCTGGCAGGACAAGCTGCGCAACACCGCCATCCTGTGGGACGGCCAGGTGCGCATGGCCAACCTCAGCGTGATCTGCAGCCACAGCGTCAACGGCGTGGCAGCCCTCCACACCGAGATCCTCAAGCGCGAGACCCTGCACGACTTCTACGAGCTGTTCCCCGAGAAGTTCAACAACAAGACCAACGGCATCTCGCCGCGCCGCTTCCTGGGCAACGCCAACCCGAGCCTCTCGGCGCTCATCTCGTCCAAGATCGGCACCGGCTGGCTGTCCGACGCCGAGGAGCTCTCCAAGCTCTCCGCCTACTACGACGACGCGGACTTCCTGGACGCCATGGCCGCCTCCAAGCGCGAGAACAAGGTGCGCCTGGCCGCCTACGTCAAGCGCGAGACGGGCGTCGAGATTGACCCCGACTCCATCTTCGACGTGCAGGTGAAGCGCTTCCACGCCTACAAGCGCCAGCTGCTCAACGTCTTCAAGATCATGAGCATCTACAACCGCATGCTCGACGACCCCAACTACAAGCCGCCCAAGACCACCTTCATCATCTCGGGCAAGGCCGCCAGCGCCTACACCTTCGCCAAGGAGGTCATCCGCCTCATCAACTCGGTGGCCGAGGTCATCAACAACGACGAGCGCGTGAACGGCTACATCAAGGTGGCCTTCATCCCCAACTTCGCCGTCTCCAACGCCCAGCTCATCTATCCCGCGGCCGACATCTCCGAGCAGATTTCCACCGCCGGCAAGGAGGCCTCGGGCACCTCGAACATGAAGCTCATGATGAACGGCGCCATCACGCTGGGCACCCTCGACGGCGCCAACGTGGAGATCGCCGACCTCGCGGGCATGGAGAACGAGAAGATCTTCGGCATGAAGGTCGAGGAGGTCGAGGCGCTGCGCAACGGCAACTACTTCGCCTGGGACGTCGTCAACTCCGACCCCAACGGCGTGGGCCGCTGCGTGCGCCAGCTCACCGACGGCACCTTCGCGGGCCTCTCGGGCAACTTTGACCAGATCAGCTCCGAGCTCATGGGCAACAACGACTACGACTTCGTCATCGCCGACTTTGCCAGCTACGTGCAGGCCTGGGAGGAGCTCACCGCCTCCTACGCCGACCAGCGCGACTGGCAGCGCCGCGCGCTCCACAACATCGCGAACTCCGGCCACTTCTCCAGCGACCGCACCATTCGCGAGTACGCCTCGGAAATCTGGGGCCTCGAGTCATAGATGGCGCGGCGCCCGCGCCCAACCTAGGGGCGCGGGCCTCCCGGGCCTGGTAGACCGGACATGAAAGGGAAGGGGAAGGACATGGCAAAGAAAGAAAGCATTGCGATGCTTCTTGCCGGTGGACAGGGCAGCAGGCTGCTTGCGCTCACGCGCAACATCGCCAAGCCGGCCGTCTCGTTCGGAGGCAAGTACCGCATCATCGACTTCGCGCTTTCGAACTGCGCGAACTCGGGAATCGACACGGTGGGCGTGCTCACGCAGTACCGTCCTTACCTGCTGCACTCCTACATCGGCACCGGCTCGGCCTGGAACCTGGACGCCCGTGACGGCGGCGTCTCCATCCTGCCGCCCTACGCCACCGAGGCCGGCGGCAACTGGTACGCCGGCACGGCCGACGCCATCTACCAGAACCTGGGCTACATCGAGAGCTACGACCCCAAGTACGTCGTGATCCTCTCGGGCGACCACCTCTATCGCATGGACTACAGCAAGATGGTGGAGAGCCACATCAAGAACAACGCCGACCTCACCATCTCGGTCATGCCCGTCGACTGGGCCGAGGCCTCGCGCTTTGGCATCATCACCAAGAACGAGGACGACTCGGTGGCCAAGTTCACCGAGAAGCCCAAGAAGCCCGACTCCAACCTCGCCTCCATGGGCATCTACGTCTTCAGCACCGACGTGCTGCTGCGCTCCCTGCGCGAGGACGCCAACGACCCGCAGAGCGAGCACGACTTCGGCAACAACATCATCCCCAAGCTGCTCGCCGAGCAGGCCCGCATCTTCTGCTACGAGTTCCACGGCTTCTGGCGCGACGTCGGCACCATCTCGAGCTACCACGAGACCTCCATGGGCCTGCTCGGTCCCAACCCCGAGTTCGACCTGTTCAGCAAGGAGTTCCCGTTCATGACCAACGCCCCGGTGCGCCCGCCGCACTACGTGGGCCCCGACGCCGTCATCGACGACGCCATCATTGCCAACGGCTGCACAGTCGAGGGCACGGTTCGCCACTCCATCCTCTCCACCGACGCCAAGGTCGAGGCCCGCGCCGTGGTCGAGGACTCGGTGCTCTTCCCGGGCGCCGTGGTGAAGGAGGGGGCGCATGTGGTGCGCGCCATCCTGGGCGAGAACGCCGTCGTCGAGGCGGGCGTCGAGCTCGGCAGCGTTGATGTCACGAAGGACACGGCAGTCATCGGCGACGAGGTCGTCGTGGGGAAGGGGGAGGAGTAGGCCATGGAGACCGCGGTCGGACTCATCACCACCAACTATTCCGTCAAGAACCCGAGCGCCCTCACCAAGTCGCGCCCGGCGGCGTCCGTGCCGTTCCTCGGCCGCTACCGCCTGGTGGACTTCGCGCTCTCCAACATGGTCAACGCCGGCATCAACACCGTGGGCGTGATCATGCCGTTCAACTATCGCTCCATCGTCGACCACCTCTACACGGGCAAGGACTGGGGCCTGGACCGCAAGAAGGGCGGCCTGTTCCTCATGCCGGGCTCCGCCTTCGGCACGAGCCGCAAGGGCCCGCGCTTCCTTCTGCGCGACCTCATCGCCAACCGCGTGTTCCTGGACCGTGACAAGGCCACCAACGTCGTCGTGAGCGCCGCCAACATCATCTACAACTACGACTACACCGACCTCATCCGCGCCCACAACGAGAGCGGCGCGGACATCACGATGCTCACCAAGACCTTCTGCTGCGACGCGGAGGACCTCACGAGCGTCTACACCGAGGACGGCGCGGTGCGCGGCTTCACCTACGGCACCCACTACGGCGACGAGGCCTTCCTCGACTGCTTCGTGGTGAAGCGCGAGAAGCTCCTCGAGCTGCTCGAGCGCTACGCCAACGTGGACTACCTGGACCTGTTCGAGGCCCTCGAGTCCGACCTGGGGCAGCTCAACATCCGCGCCCACAGGGTCCAGATGTACACCGGCTCCATCTTTGACGCTCGCATGTACTACAAGCGCAGCCGCGAGATGCTCGACGCCGAGGTCACCGCGCAGCTCTTCCCCGAGGACCGTCCCATCATGACCAAGGCGCACGACAACCCGCCCGCCAAGTATGAGGCCGGCGCGCGCGTCACCAACTCCATCGTCTCGGGCGGCTGCCACATCCAGGGCACCGTGGCCGACTCGATCCTCTCGCGCAACGTCATCGTTGAGCCCGGCGCCTCCGTGCGCGGCTGCGTCATCAACAACGACTGCGTCATCAAGCGCGGCGCCCGCATCGAGAACGCCATCATCGACCGTGACAACGTCATTACCGCAGGTACCGAGCTGCGCGGCACGCCCGACTCGGTGCTGGTGAAGGAGAAGGGTGGCGAGCGCGAGTGAGCGGACGAACCCGCAGAAAGCTCCGCGTGGTCTTTTGCTCCGCCGAGGCCGCCCCGTTTGTGAAGACGGGCGGCCTGGGCGACGTCGCAGGCTCCCTGCCGCATGAGCTTCGTCGCTGCGGCTGCAAGGTCTCGGTGATCCTGCCGAAGTACCGCCGCATCCCGGCCGAGTTCCGCGACAAGATGGACCATGCCGGAGACTTCTACATGAACCTGGGGTGGAGGAACGTCTGGTGCGGCCTTGACCACCTCAAGTACCACAACGTGGACTACTACTTCGTGGACAACGAGGACTACTTCGGTCGCGACACCATCTACGGCGACTTTGACGACGGCGAGCGCTTCGCCTTCTTCGCCAAGGCCATCACCGAGTGCCTGGGCCGCGTCCCAGCGCTTGCCGGCACCGACATCCTGCACTGCAACGACTGGCAGACGGCCCTCTCGTGCGTCTTTTTGCGCGAGTTCTACAAGGGCCTGCCCGGCTACGACAACGTGAAGACGGTCTTCTCCATCCACAACGTCAAGTTCCAGGGCCAGTACGGCGACGAGGTCATGACCGACGTGTGCGGCCTGGCCGACACCGCCGCCGCGGGCCAGATGTACGTGGGCCCCAAGACGGTCAACTACATGAAGGGCGCCCTCGTCTACGCCGACACCATCACCACGGTGAGCCCCACCTACGCAGAAGAGCTCAAGATGCCCTTCTACGGCGAGGGCCTGGACGGCATCTTCCGCGAGCGCGCCTGGAAGCTGCACGGCATCCTCAACGGCATCGACACGCAGGAGTACGACCCGCGCATGGACGCCGAGATCGCCGCGACCTACAGCGCCGACGACCTGGCCGGCAAGGCCGCGTGCAAGGCGGCCCTGCAGGAGGAGCTCGGCCTCAACGTCGACCCGACGCGCCCGCTGGCCGTCATGGTGAGCCGCCTCACCAAGCAGAAGGGCTGCGACCTCATCCAGTACGCGCTGGGGCAGCTGCTCGACCGCGGCGTGCAGGTGGCCGTGCTCGGCACGGGCGAGAGCCAGTACGAGGACTCCCTGCGCTACTTCGACTGGAAGTACAACGGCCGCATGTGCGCGCGCATCGACTTCGACTCGAAGCTCTCGCACCGCATGTACGCCGGCGCCGACCTCTTCCTCATGCCCAGCCAGTTTGAGCCCTGCGGCCTCTCGCAGATGATCGCCATGCGTTACGGCACCCTGCCGGTGGTCCGCGAGACCGGCGGCCTCAAGGACTCCGTGGAGCCGTACAACAAGTTCACGGGCGAGGGCACGGGCTTCTCGTTTGCGAACTTCAACGGCGACGAGTTCGCCGCTACGGTTTTGGCTGCCTGTGAGGTATTCTGGACGGACAAGGACGCCTGGGAGGGCCTCATCAAAAATGCAATGGGGACCGACTTTGGCTGGCGCCGCGCCGCCAACCAATATCTGGATGTCTACCATGACCTCCATCCCGAGGTGATTCCGTACAACAAGAAGCGGAGTCGTTAGCACCTGCCGCATTTCCTGCGGCCGGCGCGTTCGGCCGTGGGTATGGACGGTAGGAGTAGGCCATGTGGGCAAACCACGACAGCCGTGACAGTCACTATAGGTTCCCCTTCGGTGCCGCCCCCGCGGGCGGCACCGTCATGTTGAAGCTCAGCGTTGGCGGCGACCCAAACTGCCACGTGAGCCTGCGCACCTGGATTGACGGCGAGGGCGAGGGCTTCATCCCCATGACGTCCGAGCCCGAGGGCGACCACCTGCTCTTCTCCTGCGAGTACGTGCGTACCGAGCCCGCGATTGTGTGGTACTCCTTCGTGATCGAGCGCTCCGACGGCCGCGTCTTGCGCTACGGCGCCCAAGACGGCCGCACCGGTGGCGAGGGCGTGCTGGTGGAGTGGCAGCCCGCCTCCTTCCAGCTCACCGTCTACCAGCCGCGCGAGGTGAAGCCCGAGTGGTTCACCTCGAGCATCGTCTACCAGATCTTCCCGGACCGCTTCAAGCGCGGCGAGGACTGGGAGCGGCGCGCGGAGAAGGGCGCCCACCTGCACGAGGGCGACTCCGACGACGGCGTCCGCGGCACCCACCGCCACATCATGCGCAACTGGGACCAGGACCCCTACTACGAGAAGGACGACCAGGGCCGCATCATCACCTGGGACTTCTACGGCGGCACCCTCGAGGGCATCCGCGAGGGCCTGTCCCGCCTGGCCGACATGGGCATCGGCACGCTCTACCTCAACCCCATCTTTGAGGCCCGCAGCAGCCACCGCTACGACACGGCCGACTTCATGCAGGTGGACACCATGCTCGGCGACGACGAGAGCTTCAAGCGCCTGTGCGCCGAGGCCCGTGAACTGGGCATCTCTGTGGTGCTGGACGGCGTGTTCAACCACGTGGGCGCCGACAGTCGCTACTTCAACCGCTACAACAGCTACGACGAACCGGGCGCCTGGCAGGCCCACCTCGCCGGCGAGCCCACGGGCGCCGCGGCGAGCGAGCTTGCCGCGGGCGAGGGCACCGAGGCCGAGGTTGCCGTGGGCGGCGTGGTTGCTGGTACAGCCGCTGTGAGCGCTGCCGCCGGTTCCGCCGCTGCGGACGGCAAGGCTGCTGGCGCGGCCGCTGCCGCCGGCGCCGCGGATGGCGAGGTTGCTGGCGCGGCTGCCGCGAGCGCTGCCGCCGGCGCCGCCGACGCGAAGGTCGCCGGCGCTGCAACCGCGGCCGGCTCCGCGTCCGACGCCAAGCCGCGCAACCCCTACGCGAGCTGGTTCAACTTCTCCGAGGACGGCACCTACGACGCCTGGTGGGGCGTGGACGACCTGCCGGCCGTGAACGAGGACGAGCCCAGCTACCAGCGCTTCATCACCGGCAAGGACGGCGTGGTGCGCCACTGGCTTGCCGCCGGAGCCGCCGGCTGGCGCCTGGACGTGGCAGACGAGCTGCCCGACGAGTTCATCGCCGACATCAAGAGCGCCGCGCTCGCCGAGCGCCCGGACGCCCTGGTGCTGGGCGAGGTCTGGGAGGACGCCTCCAACAAGATCAGCTACGGCAAGCTGCGCCGCTACCTGCTCGGAAGCGAGCTCGACAGCGCCATGAACTACCCCTTCCGCACCGCCGTGCTGGACTTCCTCACCGACAAGATGAGCGCGGGCGACGCCGCCGAGAGCCTCATGAGCATCGCCGAGAACTACCCGCCCGAGGCCATGTACGCCGCGCTCAACCTGCTCTCGAGCCACGACCGCTCGCGCCTCATGAGCGTGCTGGGCGGCGCGCTCGACCACCCCGAGTGGCAGCCCTGGCCGCAGGACTTCCCCGGCCGCCTCACCGAGGGCGAGCGCGGCCTTGCCAAGGGCCGCTTCTGGCTGGCGACCCTGCTCCAGATGACCTACCAGGGCGTTCCCTCCATCTACTACGGAGACGAGCGCGGCATGGAGGGCCTATCCGACCCGTACAACCGCGGGCCCTACCCCTGGGGCGGCGGCGACATGGACTGCCAGACCATGTATCGCAACACCATCCAGCTGCGCCGCGCCCTGCCCGTGCTCACCGAGGGCATCGTGCGCCCCACGAACAGCGGCGACAACGTGCTTGGCTGGTGGCGTCTGCCTGCCGGCGCCGAGCTGGCCGACGGCGCGGTTGACGCCACCACGCCGGGCGCCTCGGGCCGCGAGCCCGTGCACGGCCCCAGCGTCTGCGTGCTGGTGAACCGCAGCCTCTCCGAGAGCGCCAACGTGGCCATCCCGAGCCGCGGCGAGCGCGCCTGCGAGCTTATCGGCGGCCTCGAGCTGCGCCGCGACGGCAGCCAGGTGGCCCTCACCCTGCCGCCGCTCGGCAGCGCCGTCGTCTACTTTGACGAGGCCGAGAGCCTGGCCGCGCCGATGGAGGGCGGCTCGGGCGTCATCTGCCACATCACCTCGGTGCCCAACGGCGGCAAGCC
>CAVHKV010000092.1:0-10126 GCA_963636635.1 uncultured Bacteroidales bacterium | reverse complement strand
ACCTTATATAAGTTGAGGCACCCCAAGCTCAACCCCTGTAGTACCATCAACCAACTGTGCAAAGTTACGAACATGCGGGACCGCCCGAACGGCCCGCACAAAGGGGGAACCATGATCGCCGTCGTCAAGGACACTGCCACCCAGGAGCAGATCGACCACTTCGTCTCCTGGATACACGGCAAGGGCCTCGACACCCACATCTCCAAGGGCACCGGCGTCACCATCATCGGCCTGGTGGGCGACACCACCCAGATCGACCCCTACCTCATCGAGGGCATGGACATCATCGAGCGCGTGCAGCGCGTCTCCGAGCCCTTCAAGAAGGCCAACCGCAAGTTCCACCCGCTCGACACCGTGGTGGACTGCGGCCACGGCGTGAAGATCGGCGGCGGCACCTTCCACGTCATCGCCGGCCCCTGCTCGGTTGAGGGCGAGAACCTCATCCGCATCGCCCGCGAGGTCAAGGCCGCCGGCGCCACCCTGCTTCGCGGCGGCGCCTACAAGCCGCGCACCTCGCCCTACGCCTACCAGGGCATGGGTCCGGAGGGGCTCGATTTGCTCTGCGAGGCCCGCGACGAGCTCGACATGCCCATCGTGACCGAGATCATGGACCCGCGAGACGTGAACGAGTTCGCCTCTCGCGACATCGAGGTCTGGCAGATCGGCGCCCGCAACGCCCAGAACTTCCCGCTTTTGCGCGAGGTCGGCAAGACCAAGACCCCCATCCTGCTCAAGCGCGGCATCGCCGGCACCATCGACGAGCTGCTCATGGCCGCCGAGTACATCATGAGCGAGGGCAACCCCAACGTCATCGTCTGCGAGCGCGGCATCCGCACCTTCGAGACCCACACGAGGAACACCTTCGACCTCTCGGCCGTGCCGGTGCTGCACGACCTCACCCACCTGCCCGTCTGCGCCGACCCTAGCCACGCCACGGGCCACACCCGCTACGTGACGCCGATGGCGCTCGCCGCCACCGCCGCCGGCGCCGACTGCCTGGAGATCGAGGTCCACGACGACCCGAGGCACGCCTGGTCCGACGGCGCCCAGGCGCTCACGCCCGCCCAGTTCAAGGACGCCATGTGCCGCATCGCCACCGTGCGCGAGGCCGTGACGATGGAGGTCGAGTAAGGTGGAGCAGCAGCAAGACGTGGAGAAGACCGCGGCAGACGCCGGCACCGTGATCTGCGGCCGCGTGGGCGTGGTGGGACTCGGCCTCATCGGCGGCTCCTTCGCCCGCGCCATGGCCCAGGGAGGCCACGAGGTCTATGCCTTTGACCCAAACTCCGAGATCGAGAGCTTCGCCGCCATCGAGACCACCTCGGGCGTGCTGGACGAGGCCACCATCCCCACCTGCGAGCTCATCATCCTGGCCTGCTACCCCAAGGCCTGCGTGGAGTGGCTGCGTACGCACGCGGGGTTCGTGAGCGCGCAGACCATCGTCATCGACACCGGCGGCGTCAAGCGCTCCATCTGCGAGCCTTGCTACCAAATCGCGCGCGAGCACGGCTTCACCTTCGTGGGCGGCCACCCCATGGCCGGCACGCAGTTTTCCGGCTACGCCCACTCGCGCGCCAACATGTTCTGCGGCGCGCCCATGGTGGTGTGCCCCGCGCCCGAGGTCCGCGGCGTTGACTGCCTGGCCCTCGTCGACCGCCTCGAGGGCCTTCTTGCCCCCTGCGGCTTTGAGAAGTTCACGGTCACCACGCCCGAGCGCCACGACCGCGTCATCGCCTACACCTCCCAGCTCGCGCACGTGGTCTCCAACGCCTACGTGAAGAGCCCCACCCTGCAGCTGCGCGAGGGCTTCTCGGCCGGCTCCTACAAGGACCTCACCCGCGTGGCCAGGCTCAACCCCACCATGTGGTGCGAGCTGTTCTTAGACGACGCCGACAACCTCGCCAGCGAGATCGGCATCATCGTGGACGAGCTCAACAAGTACAAGGACGCGCTCGAGGCGCGCGACGCCGAGCGCCTCACCGATCTTTTGGCCGAGGGCGACCGCATCAAGCGCGCCGACCTCGCCAAGGAGGAGGAAGTCTGATGGCCAGCCCCGAGACCGTCGTGAGGGTGGACGCCGCGAGCGCCTCCTACGACGTGCACGTCACCCCCGGCTCGCTCGCCCGCGTGGGCGAGCTCGTGCGCGCATCTGCCGGCGGCACCCGCGCCTGCGTCGTGAGCGACACCAACGTGGCCCCGCTCTACCTGGGCAAGGTCAGCGCCTCGCTCGAGGCCTCTGGCTACGAGGTCAGTTCCTTCGTATTCGAGGCCGGCGAGGCCTCCAAGCGCGCCGGCACCTGGGCGTCCTGCCTCGAGGCCATCGCCGCGGCAGGCCTCACGCGAGACGACGTGGTCGTGGCCCTCGGCGGCGGCGTCACCGGAGACCTCGCGGGCTTTGCGGGCGCCAGCTACATGCGCGGCTGCTCGGTGGCCCAGGTGCCCACGAGCCTGCTTGCCATGGTGGACTCCTCGGTGGGCGGCAAGACCGCCATCGACCTGGAGGCCGGCAAGAACCTCGCCGGCGCCTTCTGGCAGCCCAAGGTGGTCATCGCCGACCCGCAGACCCTGCGCACCATCAGCCACGAGCTGCTCACGGACTCCTGCGGCGAGGTCATCAAGCACGGCGTGCTGGCAGACCCCGAGCTCTTCGCCGCGCTCGAGCGCGAGGCCATCAACACACCCGGCTTTGACGAGGACGAGCTCGCCCGCATAATCGCGAGGAACGTCGAGATAAAGCGAGACGTCGTGAACGCCGACGAGCGAGAGCGCGGCGTGCGCCAGACGCTCAACCTCGGCCACACCATCGGACACGCCGTCGAGGCCGCGAGCGACTTCACGCTCGGCCATGGCACCTGCGTGGCCATCGGCCTGTGCGCCATCACGAGGGCCGCGGCCGCCAAGGGCATCTGCGCGCCCGAGCTCGCCGCCCGCGTGGAGAAGGTCGTGGACGCGCACGGGCTTCCCACCGACACCGCGCTTGACCACGAGACCATCGTGGCCCTCGCCCGCAACGACAAGAAGCGCCACGCCGACGGCGTGAACGTCGTCCTGCCGCTCGAGTTGGGGCGCGTTGAGGTCCGCCGCGTGAGCATGGCCGAGTTCGCCGAGCTCGTGGACCTCGGCTGCGGAACGGCCTCCCTCGGCAGATGCGCCGAGGCCCCGGCCACGCATAGCTAATACGGCAGGCCCCTGGCGCCACACCGGCCCAGGGGCCGCAATCTTGTTGGCAGGCCGCGCACGCGCGGCAAAGGCACGCTATGAGCGCTACCATAAGGCGCTCGGAAAACCCTTACGAGGAGCAGTTTCATGGACGTAACCATCACGCCGCGCCCGCTAGTGGGCACGATCTCTGCCATCGCGAGCAAGTCGATGGCCCACAGGCTGCTCATCTGCGCCGCCCTCTGCCCCCAGCCGACAGACATCACCTGCGCCACGACCTCCAAGGACATCGAGGCCACCATCGCCTGCCTGAACGCCCTGGGCGCGAGCATCGTGCGCGAGAACGACGTCCTACACGTCTCCCCCATTCCCACCAGCGCCGAGACCGGCAGGCTCGCCGCCAACCGCGGCGCTCTGCTCGACTGCGGAGAGTCCGGCTCCACGCTGCGCTTCATGCTGCCCGTGGTGGCCGCCCTTTCCTGCGACGCCTCGCTCACCGGCCACGGCCGGTTGGCGGCCCGTCCGCTCTCCCCGCTCTACGAGGAGCTCATGGTGGGCGGCTGCAACCTCTCGCGCCAGGGCGTCTTTCCGCTCTTCGTCTCCGGCAACCTGCGTCCGGGCCGCTTTGAGCTTCCCGGCAACGTGAGTTCGCAGTACATCAGCGGCCTTTTGCTTGCCGCCCCCTTGCTCGGCGGCAAGACCGAGGTGCGCGTGAGCGAGCCCATCGAGAGCCGCCCCTACATCGCCCTCACCACGAGCGCACTCGAGCAGTTCGGCGTGCATGTGAGCGAGACCCGTGAGCAGGGCGAGGCCGGCTCGTGCACCATCTACTCCGTCACCGCCGCCACGCCGCTGCGAACGCCTGGCGAGGTCACGGTCGAGGGCGACTGGTCCAACGCGGCTTTCTGGCTCGCAGCGGGCGCCCTCGGCTACGGCATCGAGGTCACGGGGCTCGACCTCGCAAGCAAGCAGGGAGACCGCGCCATGATGGCCGCGCTCGCCAAGCTCGGCGCCCAGGTCTGCCGCTCGGGCAGCTCCGCCACCGTGCGAGGAGGGTCGCCGGCCGCCTGCGAGATGAACGTGGCCGACTTCCCCGACCTCGTCCCGCCGCTCGCCGCCGTGGCGAGCCTGGCTCCGGGCACCACCCGCCTCACGGGCTGCGCGCGCCTTCGCCTCAAGGAGTCCGACCGCGTGGAGACCGTCTGCGCAGGGCTGGCGGCCCTTGGCGCCGACATCACGGCCGAGGGCGACGACATCGTCATCTGCGGCAAGGAGCAGCTCGAGGGCGGCACCGTGAACGCGGCCAACGACCACCGCATCGCCATGATGGCCGCCATCGCCGCGAGCCGCTGCAAGGGCAGCGTCACCATCCTCGGCGCCGAGTGCGTCGAGAAGTCCTACCCCACCTTCTTCGAGGACTACCACGAGCTCGGCGGCCTCGTAAAGACCCTCTAGGAGCGCCATGTCTTCCACCTACGGAGAGAGCCTCAAGACCACCATCTTCGGCCAGTCCCACAGCGCGGCCATCGGCTGCACCGTGGAGGGACTGCCCGCCGGCATCGAGGTGGACCTCGACGAGCTGCAGGCGTTCCTGAACAGGCGCGCCCCGGGCCGGGGCGACACCTCCACGCCGCGCAAGGAAGCCGACCGCCCGCACTTCTTGAGCGGCCTGGTAGACGGCCACACCTGCGGAGCGCCGCTCACCGCCGTCATCGAGAACACCAACACGCGCAGCCAGGACTACGAGGGCCTGCGCCGCGTTCCCAGGCCGGGACATGCCGACTACCCGGCCTTCGTTCGCTACGGCAACCACCACGACGTCGCCGGCGGCGGCCACTTCTCCGGACGCCTCACCGCTCCTCTGTGCATCGCCGGCGGCATCGCGCTGCAGGCGCTTGAGAACGCGCTCGGCATCCGCGTCGTGGCCCACATCGCCCAGCTCGGCCCCGAGAAGGTCGCCGACACGCCCCTGAACGCGCTCTCCTATGACGAGACCCAGGCCCAGGCCATCCTCACAAACGAGCTGCCCTGCATCAGCGCAGAGGCCGCGCGTGCCATGCACGAGGCGGTGCTCGCCGCCAAGGCGAACGCGGACTCCGTGGGCGGCGTCATCGAGTGCGTGGCCTACGGCATGCCCGCAGGCGTCGGCGACCCGATGTTCGACGGCCTGGAGAACCGCATCGCCAAGGCGGCCTTCGGCATCCCGGCCGTAAAGGGCGTGGAGTTCGGCGCCGGCTTTGGCGCGGCGGCGCTTCTCGGCAGCCAGAACAACGACCCCTACCGCATGGAGGACGGCACCCCGACGCCGCAGACGAACAACGCCGGCGGCATCCTCGGAGGCATCTCCACCGGTGCGCCCATCGTCTGGCGCTGCGCCGTGAAGCCCACGCCCTCCATCGGCCTCGAACAGCAGAGCGTCGACCTCGCCCGCAGCGAGGACTCCCCGCTCACCGTCCACGGCCGCCACGACCCCTGCATTGTTCCCAGGGCCGTGCCCGTGGTAGAGGCGGCGTGTGCCTTGGCCCTCATGGACGCGCTCGTGGCCGAGGGCAAGTTCCCCATGCCCGCGCCCGTGCCGTTCCAAAACGCCTAGGACAGCCGCGGCGCCACCGCCCGCGTCCGGCACGCTGCGGTGCGCACCAAAACTTGGCCGCGCCAAAGACGGCATCGCCAGCGCCGCCAGCAGACGCCTTACCAGCCACCAGCCCGAGGCCTCACCAACGGCCGCAAACCCCAACCAACCACCCAAGCACAACGGGAGCACCATGGCAGACAAGCTTGACCTCAAAGAGATACGGGACCGCATCGACACCATCGACACGCAGATCTGCGAGCTGTTCGCCCAGCGCATGAGCTGCACGCTCGAGGTGGCCGAGTACAAGCGCGCCACCGGCAAGCCCATCCTCGACCGCACGCGCGAGCGCGCCAAGCTCGCAGACGTCGCCACCAAGGTGCCCGCCGAGCTGCGCGACTACTCGCAGGTCCTCTTCAGCCTCATCATGGAGATGAGCCGCGCCCAGCAGAGCGCCGAGCTGAACGAGAAGAGCGAGCTGGCCAACGACATCCAGGACGCCATCGAGAACACCCCGGCGCTCTTCCCGCAGAGCTCCTTCGTGGCCTGCCAGGGCGTGGAGGGCGCCTACTCACAGCAGGCGGCCGACCGCATCTTCAAGCACGCCACCATCAGCTACTTCGAGAGCTTCGAGGGCGTCTTCAAGGCCGTCGAGGAGGGCTTTTGCAAGTACGGCGTGCTGCCGGTGGAGAACTCCACCGCAGGCACGGTGAACCAGGTCTACGACCTCATGATGAACCACAACTTCAGCATCGTGCGCAGCGTCCGCCTCAAGGTCGACCACAACCTCGTGGCACTTCCCGGCGCCAAGCTCGCAGGCATCCGCGAGGTCTACAGCCACCCGCAGGCCATCGCCCAGAGCCAGGCCTTCCTCAAGTCCCACCCCGAGATTGAGGTCCACAACTGCGAGAACACCGCCATGGCCGCCAAGATGGTGGCCGAGAGCGGGCGCTGCGACGTGGCGGCCCTCTCGAGTCGCGCCTGCGCCTCGCTCTACGACCTCAACGTGCTCGCCCGAAACGTGCAGGACAGCGACGCCAACTTCACGCGCTTCGCCTGCATCTCCAACAAGCTCGAGGTCTACCCCGGCGCCGACCGCACCTCGCTCATGGTGGTCACCGCCAACGACCCCGGCAGCCTCTACAAGGTGCTCGCGCGCTTCTACGCGCTCGACATCAACGTGGTCAAGCTCGAGAGCCGCCCCATCCCCAACTCGGACTTCGACTTCATGTTCTACTTTGACGTCGACTGCTCGGTGGCCGCGCCCGAGTTCATGAAGCTCATCGCCTCGCTGGACGACGTCTGCGAGGAGTACCGCTACCTCGGCAGCTATTCGGAGCTGCTCTAATGGCGGCGCGCACCTGGGACGGCACCTCGCCTGTCACCTACGGCCTTTTGGGCCGCACCCTCGGCCACAGCTGGAGCCCGCAGATCCATGACGAGCTCGGCACCACGCCCTACGTGCTCGTGGAGCTCGAGCCCGAGGAGCTCGCCGACTTCGTTGCCCGTGACGACTGGCGCGGCCTCAACGTGACCATCCCCTACAAGCAAGACGTCGTGAAGCTCGCAGACGAGCTCACCGAGACGGCCCAGGCCATGGGTGCGGTCAACACCCTGTGGCGCCGCCCGGACGGCACCGTCCTCGGCGACAACTCAGACGTCTTCGGCATCTCCTGGATGCTCAGGCGTTTCTGCGAGCGTCACCTGGACGGCGCGGACGCCCTCGAGGGCGCCGAGGTGCTCGTGCTGGGCTCGGGCGGCGCCAGCAAGGCCGTCGTCTACGCCCTCGAGCAGATGGGCGCCCTGCCTTGCGTCATCTCGCGCACCGGCGAGGACACCTACGACAACCTGCTCGAGCGCCACGCCGAGGCCTCGCTCATCGTCAACACTACGCCGGTGGGAATGTTCCCCAAGTGCCCCGACTCTCCCCTCTCGCGCTCGGTGCTCGCAAGCCTCACCGAGCTCGAGGGCGTGCTCGACATCGTGTACAACCCCGAGCGCACCGGCATCATCCTCGAAGCCATGAGCCTCGGCATCCCGGCCGAGAGCGGCCTTGCCATGCTCGTGGGCCAGGCCTGGCGCTCGAGCGAGGTCTGGCAGCAGGCGAGCCTGGACGAGGCGCTCATCGGGCGCATCGAGGACCAGATCCGCGCCCAGACCCGCAACGTCGTGCTCATCGGCATGCCCGGCAGCGGAAAGACCAGTTGCGGCCGAAGGCTCGCCGAGCTCACGGGGCGCGCCCACGTGGACCTGGACGACGCCTTCCTGGACGCCTACGGCAGAAGTGCCGCCGAGGTCATCCGCGCCGACGGCGAGGACGCCTTCCGCGGCATGGAGACCGACGTGCTCGCCGCCTACAGCGCGCAGAGCTCGCTTATCCTCTCCTGCGGCGGTGGCGTGGTGACGCGTCCCGAGAACCTGCCGCTCATGCAGCAAAACGGCACCATCGTCATGCTCGACCGGCCGCTCGAGCAGCTCTCCAGCAAGGGGCGCCCGCTCTCGCAGGCAAACGGCGTCGCGGCCCTGGCCGAACAGCGCATGCCGCTCTACCGCGCCTGGGCAGACGAGATCGTGACCTGCACCGGCAGCGCCCGTGGAGACGCTTTGGAGATTGTGAAGCGCCTCGGCCTCTAGCGACCGTTTAAGGGACGGCACGGCCCTCTCGCAAATACGTTGCCCACCAGAAACATTTTCATGGCAACGTAATAGCGATGATTTTTGACCCGAGTCAAACTCCGCCTCGGGACAATATTGAAAACGAACCGCCAACGTCTAGAAAGACTGACCAATGAACTACCAGGAAGTCGCCGCAAAGGTACTCGAAGCCATCGGGGGCAAGGCCAACGTCGCCAGCGTCACGACCTGCCTCACTCGCCTGAGACTCACCTTAGTGGACGCTTCCCTCGTCAACACCGACGAGCTGCACGCCATTCACGGCGTGCTAGGCACGGCCGGCCGCGGCAAGAGCGGCCTCGAGGTCGTCTTTGGCCCCGCCGCCATCGAGGGTGTGGCACGCGAGTTCGCCATCCAGGCAAGCACCGAGCTCTCCGAGGCCAGCGGCGTCTGCGCAAACCCGCTCGTCACCGTCTCCGAGAGCGAGCCCGCCGACGACGAGACCGTGGAGGACGAGCAGCCAAAGAAGAAGGGCGTGGCGGACCGCGTGGTCATCACGCCGGGTCGCCGCAGCTCCTACCGCGCCCAGCAGCAGGCCGCCCTTGACAACGAGCGCCTTGACGGCGAGGATCTCGACGCCCTGCGCGCCTTCCTTGGCGACTCCGTAGAGAAGACCCCCGCTTCCAAGAAGCGCGAGCCCCGCAAGAAGGGCCGCTCCGTGCTCGTCATTAACGGGCCCAACATCAACATGCTCGGCGTTCGCGAGCCGGGCATCTACGGCAAGGAAGACTACGCCGCCCTCATCCGCACCTGCAAGGCCGCGGCCGCAGAGGCCGGCTTTGCAGACGTGAAGTGCTACCAGTCAAACCACGAGGGCTCCATCGTGGACGAGATCCAGGCCGCCCTCGGCACCTTCGACGGCATCGTCATGAACCCAGGCGCCTACACGCACACCTCCATCGCCATCCTCGACGCCGTCAAGGCCGTATCCCTGCCCTGCGTGGAGGTCCACATCAGCCGCGTGGAGGATCGCGAGGACTTCCGTCAGGTCTCCTACGTGCGCCAGGCCTGCTTTGAGACCATCACCGGCATGGGCATCGAAGGCTACCGCAAGGCCATCCTGGACCTCGCTGCGCACCTGGGGATGTAGCGGCTCGATAACCCTTTGACGCTCGCACCGTCATTCATGCTGCCTTAGACGAACGCATGGTTTGGGACGACCGGGTCCCGTCGCCTGCTCAGACAGTCCTGCTCGCACGAAGGCCACATTACGTGGCCTTCGGCTCGTGCGGAACTCGCATTCGACGGGACCCGGCTCGTCCCCACTTCTTGCCGCTCAACGCCCACAAGGAGCTAAGAACAAGAACGAAGCGTTGCTGTAGCTTCTCTTCAAACAGAAGCTTAGGTAAGGGCAAGGCGAGGCTCTCTAGGCTCTGGAATCGACGCCCATGGCACCTGTCATACTCCCCTAACGCCTTCTTCGCATGCGAAGCTGACGCCCGGCAGCCTCAAAGGCCTTACAAATAAACCCGAACGGCAACCTTCTTATGACTGCCATCCGGGCTCTATTGGAAAGAATCAACGTTACATCGTATGGGTTGAGTAGACTTGCTCGTCTTGCCAGAGAACTATCTCGCCTGCCTCGCGGGTCTTCTCGAGGTCAATCAAGCGCTGGTTGGAGCTACCGCGGAACCTGAGACTGATGTCGTAGAGCGCCTGGGAAAAGGGGCCGTCCACCAGCACGTCGATGTGCTCGAGCAGCTCGTCAGTAACGCCCTCCAC
>CAVHKV010000091.1:0-10355 GCA_963636635.1 uncultured Bacteroidales bacterium | reverse complement strand
GACTTAATGTCACCTTCGTGCGAGCGCAGGACTGCCCGGGCCAGACGCAAGGCCCGACGGTCGGCGTTCGGCCTTGCAGACTTCGACTCGAGCAGAAAAAACGCCCGCTCTCGGACATTCGAGGGCGGGCGTGCTTGGTATGCGGCCGCGCGTTGGCCGGGGTACGTGCGTCGAGAGAGAGGGACGTCGACGTAGCTCCTGGCCGCCGCTTGGCCACAAGCCGGGTTCGATTGGGACGATCTTGCCCGGCCCGGAAGGGGAAACGAGCTCTTAGGCGTCGCGCTTCTGGCACATGAGCAGGTGGTCGGCCACCATGACGGTCTCGCCGTGCTGGTTGAGGACCTCGAGGTGCTCGGTGACGATGCCCATGTTGGCGCGCTTCTTGTGGTCCTTCTTGTCGGAGATGGTCACCACGCTGTGGATGGTGTCGCCGATGAAGACGGGCTTGATGAAGCGCAGGTGGTCGTAGCCGTAGGAGAAGGCCACGGGGTTGATGAAGGAGGCGGTGAGGCCCACGCCCACGCTGAAGGTGAGCGTGCCGTGCGCGATGCGCTGGCCAAACTCGGTGCTCTTGCACCACTCGGCGTCCACGTGGTGGGGGAAGAAGTCACCGGTCTGGCCGGCGTGGAACACGACGTCGGCCTCGGTGATGGTCTTGCCACCCGTGGTGCGGGTGTCGCCGATCTGGTAGTCCTCGAAGTAGCAGGCCTTCTCGTCCATGGTGGTTCCTTTCTGTTTGGCGGCGTCTGAAGCCGTGTCGTTTTGCTGGCGCGCGTGCGCCGTATCGTCAGCTCGTAGAGCTTAAGCCACGTACTCGGAGTTGTCCTGCCCAACCGTGGGCGCGGCGGGGCCTCCGTGCGGGCGCTCGCCATCGATGAGGATGGGGCAGCAGGTGGTCTTGACCGTGGTGCCGTTGGGACGGCTGACCTCCTGGGTCATCTCGAGGCTCTTGAAGGCCTCGGTGTCAAAGAGCTTGTCCCAGGTGTAGACGTCGGCGCACCACACGTCGGCCGGCTCGAGGATGGAGAGCCAGTGTTCGGTGGTCCGCCCGAGGAGATGCTCGGCGATGATGGCCTTGATCTCGTCGCGCTTGGTGTGCCAGGTCTCGGAGTCGGTGTAGGCGCCGAGCGTCTCGCAGCCGATGAGCTCGCCCAGGCGCGGGATGGGAATCATCGCGAGCGCCAGGTAGCCGTCGGCGGTGCTGTAGATGCCGTAGGGCGCGTCGATGAAGGCGTTGGCGTTGTTGGCGGCGCTGCGGACGGGCGGCTTGTGGCCGTCGTTGAGGTAGGTGGTGAAGACCTCAAACTGGGCGTCGAGCAGCGAGCGCATGAGGTCGACCTCCACGTGGGCGCCCTTGCCGGTGCGCTTGGCGCGCAGGATGCCCGCGAGCAGGCCTTGGGCGAGGTGCTGGCCGGCAAAAAGGTCGCCGACGGAGAGGCCCATCGGGGTGGGCGGCTGGTCGGCGTTGCCGTTGAGCCAGCAGATGCCGGAGAGAGACTGCGCGAGCAGGTCCTGGCCGGGCTTGCCCACCCAGGGGCCCTTGGTGCCGTAGCCCGTGATCTCGCCGTAGACGAGGGCGGGGTTGAGCGCGCGCATGCTCTCGTAGTCAACGCCCAGCCGCTCGGCCACGCCGGGGCGGTAGTTCACGACCATGACGTCGGCCTGCTTCACGAGCTTCTCGAGCACCGGGCGGCTCTTAGGGTCCTTGAGGTCGAGCGAGACGCTCTGCTTGTTGCGGTTGATGGCGTGGAACAGCGAGCTGTCGCCGTCGATGACGCAGTTGGAGATATAGAGCGTGCGGCAGATGTCGCCCGTGCCAGGGCGCTCGATCTTGATGACGCGGGCGCCCAGGTCTGCCAGGCGCAGGGTGGCCGAAGGGGCGGAGAGGAACTGGCTGAGGTCGAGGACCGTGATACCCTCTAGCGGCTTCATGGCTACTCACCTGCCTTTTCGTCGAGGTTGAACTCGCGGATGATGGCCTCGGTGTCCTCGCCGAGGCGCGGGGCGCTCTTGGAGGGGCCAAAGTCCTCGCCCGCGAAGGTGATGGGGCAACGGGTGGTGAAGACGTGCTCGCCCTCTACGCGGCTCACGTCCTGGATGAAGTCGAGCGCCTTGAAGGCGTCGGAGGCCATGAGCTTCTCCCAGGTGTAGACGTCGGAGCACCAGTAGTCGTGGGCCTCGAGCACCTCGAGCCAGTGGGCGGTGGTGCCCTCGAGCAGCGCACGCTGGATGGCGCGCTTAATCTCGTCGCGCTTGGTGAACCACTCCTCCTGGTTGGTGTAGGAGGCCACCTCCTCAGAGCCGAGCAGCTCGCCCAGCGTCACGACCGAGCCCATGGCCAGCGCGATGTAGCCGTCGCTCGTCTCGTAGATGCCGTAGGGGGCGGAGAGGTAGGCGTGGGCGTTGTTGAACTCGCTGCGCTGCGGGGCCTTGTGGCCGTCGTTGAGGTAGGTGGTGATGACTTCAAACTGCAGGTCGAGCACGCTGGCGAGCAGGCTCACCTCAACGTGGCCGCCCTGGCCGGTGGTCTCGCGGCGGATGAGGCAGGAAAGGATGCCCTCCGCGGCGTGGACGCCGGTGTAGGAGTCTGCGAGCGAAAGGGCGAAGGGCATGGGCGGCTGGTCGGCGTTGCCGTTGAGCCAGGCCAGGCCGGAGAGCGACTGCACCAGAAGGTCCTGGCCGGGCTTGGCCACCCAGGGGCTTGTGGCGCCGTAGCCCGAGATGCTGGCGTAGACCAGGCGCGGGTTGAGCTCGCGCACGGCCTCGTAGCCCAGGCCCATCTTGTCCATGACGCCGGGGCGGAAGCTCTCGATGAGCACGTCGGCCTGCGAAATGAGGCGCTTGGCCATGGCGAGGCCCTCGGGGTCCTTGGTGTTGAGCGCGATGCTCTCCTTGTTGCGGTTGATGGTGTGGAAGTTCAGGCCGTCGCCGTCTGCCACGCAGCCCTCGAGCACGAGGTGGCGAGAGCCGTCGCCCACCTTGGGGCGCTCGATCTTGATGACGCGGGCGCCCAGGTCGGCCAGGCGAAGCGCGGCGGAGGGGCCGGCGAGGTACTGGCAGAAGTCGAGGACGAGGATTCCCTCAAGAGGTTTCATGGTTGCCTCCTAAGCCTTGGCGCGCGAGGCCACGTAGATGGCGTCGAGCTCGTCGAGCGTCTCTTCGGCCGTCTTGTGGCCCTGGACGAACTCGTGGAGCACGGGGCCGGCGTTGTCCTGGAAGTGCAGGTAGCCGCTGTAGCGCGGGCGCAGGTAGGCGGCATCGAGCGTCTCGAGCGTGTCCTTGAAGAAGCCGAACGTGGTGCGGTTGCACTCCTCGTCGAGCCAGGCGGCGCGATGTCCCGGCTGGCCGCCGCAGTCGGTGTAGAGCGTGCGCTGCACCTCGGGCGAGAGGGCGTAGCAGACGAAGTCGGCCGCCTCCTTGGCGTGCTGGGTGCCGCTCGAGATGGCAAGGCCGGTGCCGCCGAGCACGCCCTGCAGGATGGAGCCGTGGTAGGTCACGATGTTGCTGGCCTTCACGGGGTTGGCCGCGTAGCCGCGGCGGGAGTAGTTCACGTAGCCGTAGACCCACGGGCAGTAGACGGCGGTCTCGCTCTTTGCGAGCTCCTCGTGCAGGTCGATGGTGTTGAGGGTGAAGACCACCGGGTCGCAGAGGTCGGCCAGGCGCTTCATGTCGGCGAGCGCCTCAAGGCCGCCCTCGCGGTTCACCACATGGGCCTCGTCTGCGCCAAAGAGGTCGGCCCCGGCCGTGGCGCACATGGCGTAGAAGTCCATGACCAGGTAGGTGGGCGTGGCCGCGTAGATGACCTTGCCGGTCTTTGCGAGCTCGAGCACCTCCTCAAAGGTGCGGGGCAGCTCCTCGGCCGAGATCTTGTCGGGGCGGGAGAGCGCGATGGGCGAGGCCGCGTCGATGGGAAGGGCGCTCTGGAAGCCGTCGAAGTTGTAGCTCTCGAACGACTTGCCCACGGAGTTGGCCTTCTGGTCGGCGAGGAAGTCCTCGGGCAGGTGCTCGTTGAGGGGGAGCAGCACGTTGTGCTTGGCGGCAAAGCCGGCCCAGGGGTGGTCGATCACGAGGAAGTCGTACTCGGCGGCGAGCTGCTCGATGGGCTTGCTCTCGAACTCGGAGAGCGAGCGCTTCTCCCAGGCGATGTCAAAGCCGGGGTGCAGCTCGGCGTAGCGCTGCGTGACGCCCACGATGGAGGTGTAGCCCCTGCTGTGGTCCCAGGTGATGCCTCTCAGTTTCACTGACATATGAGTTCCTTACCTCTTATGTATAGGGGAGAGGCCCGTGCGGGAAGTGCAGCGTTCCTCATCGCGAACGAGTGTAATTGGTAGTACCACGCATGTCCAGCCCTTTATCTGAAAAGCAAATTGGTACTACCACAGAACCACTCAGCCCTCTAAATCGACCACTCACCCCGAATGATTACGCCTGAGCAATCATTTCCATTGCATAAACGCGCCGCCGCCTTTAAATATTGGTAGCACCAGAGACGGAGGAGGCAACCGCGGGCCGTATCCGTCCCAAACAGACCGGAAAACAAGCACTACGAACAAGACAAGGAGCAACGAGATGGCAGCAGCGGGTTTTGGCGTTCTCTTGCTTGCGACCCTGTTCCAGGGCAGCTTTGGCATTTGCTTTAAGAAGTACCAGCCCTTCTCCTGGGAGGCGTTCTGGGCGCTCTTCTCTATCATCGGCGTTCTTCTGATGCCGCACATCTGGGCCTTCATCGGCATCGGCGGCGACTACTTCTCCTACCTGGCGGCCACGCCCGCCCCGATGCTCATCGGCGGCGCCCTCGCCGGCTTCTTCTGGGGCATCAGCTCCATTTGGTACAGCCGCGCCATTGACTACATCGGCGTCTCGCTGGTCACCGGCATCAACCTCGGCCTTTCCAACCTCCTCGGCAGCCTCGTGCCGATGGCCATCCTGGGCACCTGGCCCTCCGCCGGCGTCCTGGCCCTCATCCTGGCCGGCCAGGCCGTGCTGATGGTCGGCGTCGTCGTCCTGTCCAAGGCTGGCTTCATGAAGCGCGCCGAGCAGGGCGAGACTGAGGAGAGCGGCGCCAAGGACGGCAAGAAGTCCCTCTTTATGGTCGGCTTCATCATGGCCCTCGCCTCCGGCGCCGGCTCCGCCGCCATCAACATCGGCGCCACCGCCTCCGGCACCCCCGTCACCATCGCCACCGAGGCTGGTGTCGACCCGATGATGGCCTCCCTGCTCCAGTGGTGCGTCGTCTTCGCCGGCGGCTTCGTCGCCAACTTCTTCTACGCCCTCTACAAGCTCGTGAAGAACCACACCTTCTCCGACTACACCAAGCCTGGCTGCGGCAAGGCCTACGGCAAGGTCCTGCTGACCTCCTTCGTGTGGTTCGCCGCCCTGGGCGTCTACGGCTTCGCCACCTCCCTGCTCGGCAGCCTCGGCCCCGTCGTCGGTTGGGTCATGTTCAACGGCCTCGCCCTCATCGTGGCCAACCTCTGGGGCTTCAAGGACGGCGAGTGGACCGGCTTTGAGAAGCCCAAGAAGGTCGCCCTCATCGGCAACGCCATCATCATCGTCGCCCTCGTCATCCTCGGCGTCAGCAACGGCATGTAAGCAAGGTTTCGGTAACTAAAGTTTCACCAGCTCTAAAAGCGTGTTGTTCCAACATTCCTAGTCTGCAAACGGGCGCGATGCGTCCGAGAGAAAAAGGAGCGTCACCATGGCGGTCGACAACGTCTCTTCCATTGACGAGCTTACCTACGTCCCCGAAATGCCCGAGAAGCCGCGCAACATCGTGAGCATCGGCACCGGCGGCATCGTCCAGGGCTCCCACTACCCCGCCTACAAGCTGGCCGGCTTCCCCGTGAAGGCCTGCTACGACCTCAACCCCGAGACGGCCGAGAAGGTCGCCGCCGAGTGGGGCGTCCCGCACGTGGCCAAGACCGTGGCCGAGCTCGTTGAGTTTGGCAAGCAGTACGACGCCGTCTTCGACATCGCCGTGCCGGCCAACGCCATCCCCGAGATCCTGGTCCAGCTCCCCGACAACGCCGGCGTGCTCATCCAGAAGCCCATGGGCGAGAGCATCGAGCAGGCCCGCGAGATCCTGCGCATCTGCCACGAGAAGAACCTCACGGCCGGCATCAACTTCCAGCTGCGTCAGGCCCCGTACATGATCGCCGTGCGTGACCTCATCAACAAGGGCGTCATCGGCGAGGTCGTCGACATCGACCACCGTCTCGTGGGCGAGCAGCCCTGGAACCTCTGGCCCTTCCTCTTCCCGAAGGACCGCGTGGAGATCAACTACCACTCCATCCACTACATCGACAACATCCGTAGCCTCGTGGGCGACCCCAAGACGGTCTACTGCAAGACCATGCAGCACCCCAAGATGCGCGACCTGGCCCAGACCCGCACCTCCATCATCATGGACTACGGCCCCGACCTGCGCGTTAACCTGCACATCAACTTCAACCACAACTACGCCAAGAAGTACCAGGAGTCCATCCTCAAGATCGAGGGCCTCGAGGGCGCCATCCGCGTGAAGCTTGGCCTCATGTACGACTACCCCGAGGGCGAGCCCGACCGCGTTGAGTACATCACCTTCGCCGACGGCGAGTGGAAGGAGCTCCCGGTTCGCGGCAGCTGGTTCAACGAGGCCTTCATCGGCACCATGGGCGGCCTGATGAAGAAGCTCGACGACCCCAACTACGAGTACATGAACTCCGTCGAGGACGCCTTCCACACCATGTGCGTCGTCGAGGCCTGCTACAAGTCCTCCGCCGAGGGCGGCGAGCCGGTCGACTACTCCGAGTAGCCTATCCCCTCTGGGCGGGGCGGCGCCTGCGCGCTGCCCCGCACACCCCGCAAGCACGTCTTTCTCGCAAAGGAGCTCACGTACGCCATGATGAACATCATCGACACCCACGTTCACGTCTGGGACCTTGAGAACTACCGCCTTCCCTGGCTCGACGGCGAGGGCCCCGTGCTCAAGCGCACCTGGACGCCGGCAGACTACAAGGACTGCCTGGACGAGTCGCACGGCTACCATGTCGAGCAGGCCGTCTACATCGAGGTCGACATGGCCGCCGACGAGCGCCCGCGCGAGAACGAGCTTGCCTGCCAGATGGTCGCGGA
The DNA here is from genome assembly GCA_963636635.1 of uncultured Bacteroidales bacterium. GTDB lineage: Bacteria > Actinomycetota > Coriobacteriia > Coriobacteriales > Atopobiaceae > Parolsenella. Next base: position 3,242 of record CAVHKV010000091.1, on the reverse strand, counting down.
CCCCGACTGCTTCTACGGCGCTGCCTGCATCTCGGGCAACCTCGACAAGCCCGGCTTTGACGAGTACATCACCAAGTGGGCGGCCCAGCCCGAGATTCGCGGCCTGCGCCAGGTGCTCCACGTGCCTTCCGCCGCGCCCGGCACCTGCACGGAGCCCGGTTTCCTTGCCAACGTGCGCCGCATGGGCGAGCTTGGCCTCGTGTTCGAGGGCTGCGTGCGCTGCCCCGAGCTTGGCGACCTCGTGACCGTGGCCAAGGAGTGCCCCGAGACCACCATTGTGCTCAACCACATGGGTATCGTGGACGCCGACATCATGGGCACCACCAACCCCACTGAGGACGAGCGCGCCTACCAGGAGGCCTGGAAGCACAACATGGCCGAGATCGGCAAGCTGCCCAACGTGGTCTGCAAGGTCTCGGGTCTCAACCCCATGAAGCCCTGGACGGTCGAGAGCCTCCAGCGCTCGGTGGATGTGGCTCTGAGCTCGTTCGACGCCGACAAGGTGATGTTCGCGAGCAACTTCCCCGTGCTTCACATCGCCCTCACGCTCGACGAGTGGATCTGCGCGATGCTCCAGATGACCGAGGGCATGGACGCGGCAGACCGCGAGGCGCTCTTTGCCGAGAACGCCCGCCGCGTCTACGGCCTCAAGTAGCTCCCCCGGCCGCCGCGGGCTGCGGACTTCGCGGCGGCCACCCCTTGGCAGGGGCTTTGCCGCCGCCTGCGCGGGCGGGCCGGCGGTACGTGCGAGGCCACGCCCTTCGGCCAGCGCCTCGGCCCGGACGCCCCGCCAACACACACCAACTAGCGGCGATGCCGCACAAACAAAGGAGAATCTCATGGCTCAGGTACTGCGTTTTGGCTCCGTCTCTCGCACCGACGGCGAGGAGGGCTACAAGAAGTACGCCGCCTACCACGCCAACCCCTTTGAGGGCGTCAACGAGATGATCAAGGCCTGCAACCTGCAGAACTATTCCATCTACTACTATGACGGCCTGCTGTTCTCCTACTACGAGTACGTGGGCGAGGACTACGACGCCGACATGGCCAAGATGGCCGCCGACCCCAAGACGCAGGAGTGGTGGGCTGCCGTCGTCCCCTGCATGAAGCCGCTGACCGAAGACGGCCCCTGGGTTGACATGAAGGAGGTCTACCACCTCGACTAAGGGCTGGTAGATGCTTTGACCGGGGCACCCTGCTTGGGTGCCCCTTTCCGTTTGGCCGCGCCACGCGTGCGTGCCGTGATTGTCGGCCGCGCCGGTTGGGCCGCGCCGGGTCCCAGAAGGGGGAGAAATGGAAGGTCTGTACGTTGCGTCGATGGTTCCCTTTGACGCCGAGGGGAACATCAACGACGAGATGATTCGCACGATGGTGGAGAAGAACCTCGAGGAGGGTGCCGCGGGCTTCTTCGTGGCCGGTTCCTCCGGCGAGTGCTTCTTGCTCACGCCCGAGGAGCACCTGCACCTCTTTGAGGTCTTTGCCGAGTACAAGGACCGCTGCACGCTGTTTGCCCACGTTGGCTCCTGCGGCACCGACGAGAGCGTGCGCTACGCCAAGGCCGCCAAGGAGATGGGCTACGAGCGCATCGCCGCCACGCCGCCCATCTACTTTGGCTACTCCAGCGCCGCGGTGGCCGGCTACTACGACGAGCTCGCGAATGCGGTGGGGCATGGCATCTACTACTACAACATCCCCATGAACACGCACCGCACGCTCAACTTCTACGACGCCGACACCCGTGCCATGTTCGCCTCGGGCTCCATCGCCGGCATCAAGCACACCAACCTCGACCTCTACGAGATGGAGCGTCTGCGCGCCATCAACCCCGAGCTCAAGTGCTTCGGCGGCTTCGAGAACGAGATGGTGGCCTTCCTCGCCATGGGCTGCGACGGCTTCATCGGCTCCACCTTCAACTTCATGCTGCCGCACTACCTCAAGGTCTACGATGCCTTCAACGCCGGCCACCTGGACGAGGCCCGCGAGCTGCAGGTCAAGGCCAACAACATCATGGAGGCCATCATGGGCGAGGGTCTCTTCCCGTCCATCAAGCACATCCTCAACAAGAGCGGCCTTGCGGTGGGCGAGATGCGCAAGCCCTTCCAGCCGCTCTCCGAGGCAGCCGCCGCCCACGTCGACGCCGTCGTCGCCGAGAACCTAGTGAAGTAGGCGGCCGGCTCGCCGTGGCTGGGCGGAGCGCGTCGTTTCGACGGCGGACGTACGGCTGGACGTTGCGTTGCCTCCATCTGCCGCTTGATGCCACGGGGCCATATGAGTTCACGAGTTCGTCTTGCGTGAAGGGTGCGGGCGAACGTGGAAACACCAAGAAAGGCCAGCTCCGCTTGGGGCTGGCCTTTCTGGTTTATCGGACTGCCTTTGTCTTGGACGCTCTGGCTCCGCGGGTTGAATGCCGGGCCGGGGGTGCCGCATGCGAGTGCCAATGCGGGAATGGCATCCGTATGCGGCATCGGGAATAGCGCGCGCGGATGGGATTGGCTCTAGTCGGTCGTGAGCTGGCTGATGGAGTTGGCGAAGAAGCCCTCGAGGTTGGAGGCCACGCGCGAGCGGTCGTCCTGGGCGAAGGACTTCAGCACCTTCACGCGCCAGAGGATGGCGCTCTCCTTGGAGGCGGGGATGGACAGGATTTGCAGGGCGCTCTCATGGCGCAGCACGATCATGGTCTGCATCAGCTTGTCGTAGATGCCGTTTCCGCAGTTGGCGCCTACGTAGGTGTCGATCTCGTCGATAAGGGCGCAGAAGGTGTCGGCCGAGACCTCGTTGGTGTCGAGCGAGAAGAGCTGCTCGGCGTAGTCCTGCAGGGCGTCGACCACCTCGTCGGTTCGGCGGTCAAAGCAGGATAGGTAGACGGTGCCCTCGATGAGCTTGCGGGCGTCGTAGAGGTTCTCGTAGTCGCTGATCTCTCGGTGGTAGCTCCACAGGATGGTCTCGCGCGGGAGCTGGGCGCCCTGCTCGGAGACGAAGGAGCCGCCGCCGGGACGGATGTCGATGAGGCCGATGAGGGAAAGCGCGCGCAGGGCCTCGCGGATGCGGCTGCGCGTCACGCCGAACATCTCGGCCAGCGATCGCTCGTCGGGGAGGCGCTCGCCAGGCTTGAGCTCGCCGGAGGTGATTTGCTCGGCAAGCTGGTTCATGATCTGCTCGGTGAGCGTTTCCTTCTTAACAGGCTTGACTTCCATGCTGTTCCCCGCTGCTTGTGCCAGGCGACTCAGCCTGGCTTACATAAG
>CAVHKV010000090.1:0-10377 GCA_963636635.1 uncultured Bacteroidales bacterium | reverse complement strand
CGGCAAAACGATGCCGGCGGGCGGTCCGCTGGCGAGGGGAGCGAGGAAGCATGCAGGAGCTTAGCCAGCGTACGTCGCAGTTCACGGATTCGGTGATCCGCCGCATGACGCGCGTGTCCATGAAGTACGACGCCATCAACCTCTCGCAGGGCTTCCCCGACTTTGACCCGCCTGCGGCCATCACCGACCGCCTGGCAAAAGTGGCCCACAAGGGGCCGCACCAGTACGCCATCACCTGGGGCGCGCCCAACTTCCGCGCGGCGCTGGCCAAGAAGCAGAGCCCGCGCATGCAGATGGACATCGACCCCGAAACCCAGATCGTGGTGACCTGCGGCTCCACCGAGGCCATGATGTGCTCGGTCATGACCGTCACCAACCCCGGCGACCGCATCGTCATCTTCTCGCCGTTCTACGAGAACTACGGCGCCGACACCATCCTGTGCGGCGCCACGCCCACCTACGTGGAGTTGCACGCCCCCACCTTCACCTTTGACGAGGCCGAGCTTGAGGCGGCGTGCGCCCTCCCCGGCACCAAGGCGCTCATCCTGTGCAACCCCTCCAACCCCACCGGCCACGTCTTTGCGCGCTCCGAGCTGGAGTTTATTGCCAAGATGGCAGAGAAGTACGACCTGTGGGTCATCACCGACGAGGTCTATGAGCACATCGTCTACGCGCCCTACGAGCACGTCTACTTCGCGAGCCTGCCGGGCATGGCCGAGCGCACGCTGAGCTGCAGCTCGCTGTCCAAGACCTACTCCATGACGGGCTGGCGCCTGGGCTACGTCATCGCTCCGGCCGAGGTCATCGACCGCGCGCGCAAGGTGCACGACTTCCTCACCGTGGGCGCCGCCGCGCCGCTCATGGAGGCCGCCGTGGCCGGTCTCGAGCTGCCGCAGAGCTACTACGACGAGCTCACCGAGCTCTACACCCACAAGCGCGACCTGTTCTGCGAGGGCCTGCGCAAGGCGGGCTTCTCCTTTGTGGAGCCGCAGGGCGCCTACTACGTGATGTGCGATGTTTCGTCGCTGGGCTACGAGAACGACGAGGACTGCGCGACCGACCTGTGCCGCAAGGTCGGCGTGGGCGCGGTGCCCGGCAGCTGCTTCTTTAACGCACCCGAGAACCGCTTCGTCCGCTTCCACTTCGCCAAGTCCGACGAGGTCCTCAAGGCCGCCCTCGACCGCCTCGAAGGCTGGCAGGAGAAGATGGCGAAGTAGGGCGGCGGGCGCTGGCTGGGACGGGCCGTCCCCACCCGCCGGGCGACGGTGGGGTGCAAGAGGAATGCCGCCGCTTGTCTCAAGGCCGTCGGTGGCGGGCCGCGTCGCCTGATAGAAGAGGCCGCGCAGCGCAACTGGAACGCTCATCCGTCCCCTCTACCAGCGCTTATGCAGCGTTACGCATCGTTAACAAAAAAGTTGTTGCGTGGCGCGGGTTGCGGGGCGTATAGTTCCGGCAACGCGCAGAAGCGCATCGCATCGAGCTAAGCAGAGAGGAGCGCCACATGTTCAAGTCCCAGAACAACAACTGGTGGTGGCGCAACCTGGCTTCGCTCGGTCGATGGTGAGTCTTGTCGCGCATACATCTCGCGAATTTGTAAGGGCTCCCGGTTCGACCGGGGGCCCTTTTTTCGTCTCGGAGCTGCCTGCGGGCGCCCGGCATAGACGATGAGGCGGCCCCGCAAGCCTTTGCATCGCACGTCCTCGCAAGCATCCCTCGCACGCCCCACGCAAACCAACCCGCCAAGCGGGAAAGAAAGGAACCAAAAATGTCCCAGAACGCCCAGCAGGCCCGCACCGTCTCCACCGAGAACCACGGCACCCTCGACCTCAAGGCCCTCACCCTCTACGCCATCCTGCTCGCCGCCGGCTTTGTCCTCAACATGACCGTCTCCAAGTTCTTCAGCGGCCTCACCGGCGGCTTCCTCTCCCCGGAGTTCATCATCGCGGCCTTCTGCCTCGAGATTCTCATCATCAAGCCCAAGGTTCCGCAGGCCGCCGCCCTTGGCCTGCTCGCCGGCGTGGTGATCCAGATCACCGCCTCCGTGAAGGGCCCGGACCTCATCGCCGAGCCGGTCGCCGCCGTGGTCATGGCCCTGCTCGTCTCCGCCTTCGCCAACGGAAGCGCCGCCAAGGCCCTCCCGCTCGTCGGCACCTTCGTGGTCACCTGCATCTCCGGCCTCATCTACGCCGCCATCTTCTCCTTCTTCGTTATGCAGAATCCTGCATTCATCGGCGTCATGGCCCCGGTCGTCGCCGGCACCGGCGTCGCCAACGCCGTCATCGTCGCCGCGCTCTTCATCCCCATCAAGAAGGCCCTCAAGATCGCCTAACGCTGTTCCAGGCGCCCTTGCTCAGATAGTCCGTTCCACCGCAACGTCAGCTCCACCGCACTATCCAGCACGTCCCATTAGGTACCAACGGGCACAACGCCCGAAAAGCCACAAGCCATAAGCAAACGCAAAGCCGCAACCGCGGCGCACAAGGAAGGAATCCCAAAATGGCTAACAACAACGAAGCCCGCACCGTCTCCGCCTCCGCCAAGTCCGACGGCGTCGTCGACATCAAGTCCCTCGTCCTGCTCGCCATCCTGCTCGCCGCCGGCTTCATCCTCAACATGACCGCCGGCAACGCGCTGGCCACCGTGGGCATCAAGCCGCAGTTCATCATCGCCGCCTACTCGCTGGCCATCCTGCTCACCGACGCCACCGCCGTCCAGTCCGTCATCTATGCCCTCGTCTCGGCCTGCGTGGTCCAGCTCACCACCTCCATCCCCGGCCTCAACTTCGTGACCGAGATCGCCGGCGCCCTCACCATGTTCGCCCTGTGCAAGGCCAACCTCAGCGTCGCCGGCAAGTCCGTGACCCCGTTCGTCGGCGCCCTCGTGGCCACCTTCGTCTCCGGCGCCCTCTTCGCCGTCCTCGGCACCGTCATCATGGGCGCCCCCGTGGCCTCCTGCATCGTCAAGGCCCCCATCGTCCTCGGCACCGCCGCCTTCAACGCGGTCGTCGTCCAGGCCCTCTACCTCCCGCTCAACAAGGTCCTCAACAAGTAATCGGCTACCATGAGACGCGCCGGCTCGCAGGGGCCGGCGCGTTTTTGTATGCGCGGCTCCACCACAGAAAGGCTCGCAATGGGCGCGACCACCCCCATCATCGAGATGCGCGACGTCTCGTTTTCCTATAGCAACGGCGACGGCGTTTGTGAGGCCAAGGCGCTGAGCTCGGTTTCCCTCGCCATCGGCGCGGGCGAGTTCGTGGGCGTCATCGGCCCCTCGGGCGCCGGCAAGTCCACGCTCGCCTCGGTCATGAGCGGTGCCATCCCGCACCACTTCACCGGCGAGCTCTTTGGCGCCACGCTGGTGGACGGCCGCGACACCTGCGAGGTCACCCTCACCGACATCTCGCGCATCGTCGGCAGCGTGCTGCAGGACATCGACGCGCAGATGGTCGCCTCCGTGGTGGAAGACGAGATGATCTTTGGCCTGGAGAACTTTGGCGTGCCGCACGACCAGATTGAGGAGCGCATCACGCGCGCGCTGGACACCGTGGGCTTTGACAGCGAGCGCACGCGCGAGATCGCCACGCTGAGCGGCGGCCAGAAGCAGAAGCTCGCCATCGCCGCCATCCTCGCGCTCGAGCCGCGCGTGGTGGTGCTCGACGAGCCCACCGCCGCGCTGGACCCGGCCAGCTCGCGCCTGGTGTTCGAGACCCTCCGCGAGGTCAACGAGCGCCTGGGCGTCACCGTGGTGGTCATTGAGCAGAAGGTCGCGCTGCTTAGCGAGTTCTGCGGGCGCATCCTCGTCATGGACGGCGGCAAGGTGGCCTTTGACGGCACGCCGCACGAGGTCTTCAGCAACAACGCCGAGCTCCGAGCCATGGGCGTGGACTCGCCGCGCGTGGCCCGCATCTCGCACAGCCTGGTGCAGAAGGGCCTGGTGGAGAGGAGCGAACCCTGCCTCAACGTGCCCGAGGCGGCCGCGTTGATTCGCGAGCTGGTGGGCGCTGGCGGCGCTGCGGGCGGCGATGCTGCGGGCGCGGGCGTCGCTGCGGGCGTCGCGGCTGACGCAGTTGTCGCCGCGGACGTTGCGTCTGACTGCGGCTCCGAAAGCGCTGCCGCTGCTGCTACGGACGCCGCTGGCGAGGCGGGCGCCCCTGATAGCGCGGCTGTTGCCGGTGCCGTGGCCAGCTCCGCTCCCACTCCCGTCGCCCGTCCCGCCGCCAAGGCTCCCTCGCCCTCGCCCCACGCGCCGGCGGCCCGCCCGCACGCCGAGGGCGCCGAGCCCGTTGTGACGCTGCGCGGCGTCAGCTTTGCCTACCCCAACTGCAAGCCGGCCGTGAAGAACCTCGAGATGACGGTCTATCCCGGCGAGCTCGTGGGCGTGGTCGGCCAGAACGGCGCCGGCAAGACCACCCTCACCAAGCTGCTGAACGGCCTGCTCAAGCCCTCCGCGGGCGAGGTCCGCGTGGCCGGCCTCAGCACGCGCGAGGTTCCCACCAGCGCCATCGCGGCCCACTGCGCCACCCTCTTCCAGAACCCGGACCGCCAGCTTTGCAAGGACACGGTGCTCGAGGAGGTCGCCTTTGGCCTCGAGCTGCAGGGCGTGCCCACGCCCGAGGCCCGCGAGCGCGCCGAGCGCGTGGCCACCCGCTTTGGCCTGCCGCTGGACGAGGCGCCCTTCTCGCTTTCCCGCGGCCAGCGCCAGATGGTGGCCCTGGCCAGCGTGGTGGTGACCGAGCCCGAGGTCATCCTGCTCGACGAGCCCACGAGCGGCCTCGACTACCGCGAGTGCATGACCGTCATGGAGACCGTGCGCGAGATGGCCGAGAAGGGCAGCGCCGTCATCATGGTCTGCCACGACATGGAGGTCGTGAGCGACTTCGCCGAGCGCCTGGTGGTCATGGCCGAGGGCGAGATTCTCGACCGCGGCCCGGCAAGCCAGATCTTTGCCAACGAGGACCTCATGCGCCGCGCCTACGTGGCCCCGCCGCAGGTGGTGGAGCTGGCGAGCGTGCTTGCCCGCGAGGTCTCCGCCGCCTTTGAGGGTGTGACAGAGGTTTCCGACATCGTCGACATCACCGAGGAGATGGTGCGTCGTGGTTAACGTCATCGACTACGTTGAGGGAAACACCCTGCTCCACCGCCTGAGCCCGGTGACCAAGCTGGCGTTGGCCGCCGGCATCATCCTGGGCATGTTCCTTTCCAGCAGCTACGCGGTGCTCATCGGGCTGCTCGCCCTCACGCTGGCGCTGGGCGCCTACGCGGGCGTGCTCAAGAACCTGCTCGGCCTGCTTAAGCTGCTGATTCCCCTGGCGCTGGTGATGCTGGTGCTGCAGACGGTGTTCATGCGCGGGGGCGACCCGGTCTTTGCCTGGGTCACCACCGAGGGCCTCGTCACCGGTGGCAAGGCCTGCCTGCGCCTGCTGGGCGTGGCGCTGCCGCTCATCCTCATGCTCACGGTGACCAAGCTCACCGACCTGGCAAACGCCGTGGTGGAGCACCTGCACGTGCCCTACCGCTACGCCTTCACCTTCACGACGGCCCTGCGCTTCGTGCCCGTGTTCAGCCAGGAGATGAACGCCATCATGGAGGCGCAGACCGCGCGCGGCGTGGAGTACGACACCAAGAACCCCATCAAGAAGATGCAGCTCATGCTGCCTTTGTGCGTGCCGCTGCTGGTGAGCTCGGTGGGCAAGACCGACGCCACGGCGCTTGCCGCCGAGCAGCGCGGCTTCTACCTGCGCACCCGCGAGAGCAGCTACAAGCGCTACCCCTACGCCGCCATCGACTACGTCGCCTTCGCGATCTCCGTGGCGCTCATCGTCCTCGGCGCCCTGTCGTAGGGAGTGGCGGGCGGCTACGGATGACGCACGCGTATGTGGGCGCAGTCAACGATGCCCGCCGCGGCCTCCATGCACGCAATACCGGCAACGAAAAACGCCCTGCAGCTCGAGGCTGCGGGGCGTTATTCGCCGGGTGGAAAAGGACGCGGAAAGCGGACCGCGACCACCCCGGGTCTTCCAAAGGCGCGCGCCCTCCCAGAGAACAGGGGGTTGGAAGAATCTCTGACGAACAGGGCGTGCCGTTGTTTGCGCCCTAGTGCTACCCGACGACCGGAGGGGAGACGAGCGTTCAGGAGGGCGCGCGCTCTGGCATATATTTGCCCACTGAATGCGCGAAATTGAGCGAGAAAACTGTAAGGCCGCCGTGAGCGGTAGGCTATTTTTCGCAAATGGCAAAAACGCCAATAATATGCAGAAATGCGCAGATGTTCACTGTTTCATCTGGGGCTTTGCGCTCCCAACAGCCACTACTATGCAAATGTTAGCGCAATAGGGACGGATCACTCGGCCGGAATTTCGTGGCTTGGAATGCTCGCGCCGTGTCGCACAAGCGAGCTTAAGAGTTCATCGCGGTGGCGCAAGCATGAGTTCAAGTGCGAGCGCAAACGAAAGGCGCTCCGGCGCAGGCCAGCCGGCCGCGCTAGAGCGCCTTGCAATTCAAAGCGCAAACCCCGGCGAAGTTTCCCGCCGGAGTCGCCCACCCAGAAAGCCCTACTCGGACTTCTTGCCGAACTTGGCCTTGACGAGGCCGACAACGGTGGGGATGGCGGAGACGACCACGATGGCGATGATGAGCAGCTCAAAGTGCTCCTGCACAAAGGGGATGCCGCCAAAGAAGTAGCCCAACAGGGTGAACACGGTGGACCAAGTGACGCCGCCGAGGACGTTGAAGAGCACGAAGGAGTGCCACTTCATGCCGCCCATGCCCGCGATGAACGGGACGAAGGTGCGGATGAAGGGGAAGAAGCGGCCGAGGAAGATGGCGAGGTGGCCCCACTTGTCGAGGAAGGCCTCGGACTTGGCCATGCGCTCGGGGGTCATGGCCTTGACCTTGCCGGAGTCGATGATCTTGCGGCCAAAGAAGTGGCCGATCATGAAGTTGCACTGGTCGCCGAGGATGGCCGCGGCCCAGGCGACTGCGAGCAGGGCGACGATGTTGAAGCCGCCGTCGGCCGCAAAGAAGCCCGAGGCAAAGAGCAGGGAGTCGCCGGGGAGGAACGGGAAGAAGACCACGCCCGTCTCGATGAAGATGATGAGGAAGACGCAGCCATAGGCCATGAGAGGGCCGGCGGCGATCCAGGCGGCGATGGCGGTGCGCGGGTCGCGCAGCAGCTCGGTGAGGAAGTTGATGAAGCCCATAACCATCCGTTCTCGGCAGCCCGGCGGCGAGGCCGGGAGCCGTTCGTAATCTTGTGCGGCGGCGCGCCGTTCGTGCGACGGGGCGGCGGGTAGCCGCGGGCGCGGCTACGGCGGGGGACGCGGCCGTGCAGAACACAGGACGCTTGGCCCCGCATTCACCAAACCGCAACTCGGCCGCGGACTCGCATTCGCCAAACCGCAACCCGGCCGCGGACTCGCCAACCGTGCGTCGGTCACCAGCGAGCAGCCCCTTTACCTACAAAAACGCCCCCAGAGCGCTTGCGCATTTCTGAGGGCGTCGCTTGCAGGAAAAGCGCGCTTGATGGGAACGGGTGCCCGCCAGAGGCCCCTTATGGCTGCTGCCTCCCGGCCCTGACCAGGTTCGAGGTGTGGCGTCACCCGAGCCCATCAAGCGCGCTCGGAGCACCAGTATAGCGAAGGACCCGCCCCGCAACCAACCCGCCCCGCACCTTGCAAGAACTACACGAGCTGGGAGATGCGGGAGCTACACGAACTGGACAATGCGGCTAGAAAAGGGGCCCGCATCTCTGCGGGCCCCTTACAAGTGCCCGATACTCTATGCCTTGCGGCGCCCTGTCAGCCATGGAGGCCAAGCGCACAAGCAAGCCGCACCCTTAACGTCGAAGCTTGCGGCGCCTAAAGCCTAGTAGCCGTGGCAAAGCGGCCCCGCGCCGGCGCTCATCCTTCATAATCCAAGGCAGACAAGTGAGCCGCACGAAGGGGATGGGCATGAACATCCAGATATTCGGGACGAAGAAGAGCTTTGACACCAAGAAGGCGCAACGGTGGTTCAAGGAGCGGCGCATCAAGTTCCAGTTCATCGACCTGCGGGAGAAGGAGATGAGCAAGGGCGAGCTGCGCAGCGTGATGCAGGCCGTGGGCGGCATCGACGCCCTCGTGAACCCGGACGCCAAGGACGAGGACGCCCTCGCCCTCGTGCAGCACCTGGCCGAGAGCCAGCGCTTTGACAAGCTGCTCGAGAACCAGCAGCTCCTGCACGAGCCCATCGTCCGCAACGGCAAGCAAGCCACCGTCGGCTACTGTCCTGAAGTCTGGGGCGGCTGGGAGTAACGAGTCGGCTGTTACGGCGGCCGGAAGCAGATGGCAAGGCCCTCGGCTCGAATAATCAAGGGAGGCTTCGGATGAGCAAGGCAGACGAGGCGTTAGCGCTGTTCATGGACGGGTGCAACTGCGCGCAGTCGGTGGCCGCGGCGTTTAGTGACGAGGTTGGCATGCCGCAGGCTCAGGTGAAGCGCCTCACGATTGGCTTTGGCGCCGGCGTGGGCCGCATGCGCGAGATTTGCGGCGCCGTGAGCGGCATGGCGTTTGTGATTTCTGCTCTCTATGACGAGGACCGCGCTGCCATCTACGCGCGCATCCAGGACGTAGCGGCGAAGTTCCGCGAGCAGGCAGGCTCGGTCGTGTGCCGCGAGCTGTTGGGACCCGAGGCAGCATCGACCACGCCCATCCCGGACGCCCGCACCACCAACTACTACGAAACTCGGCCTTGCCCCGGGCTCGTCCGGCTCGCCGCCGGCATTCTGGAGACCTATCTAGCGGAAAACCCGCCGGAGGGCGCTCAAAAGCAGTAACCGCCCGGTCCCTACGACAGCGCGCCGAGGACGATGAGCGCCACGGAGATCGCGAAGGCGACGTAGTCGATGGCGGCGTAGGGGTAGCGCTTGTAGCTGCTCTCGCGGGTGCGCAGGTAGAAGCCGCGCTGCTCGGCGGCAAGCGCCGTGGCGTCGGTCTTGCCCACCGAGCTCACCAGCAGCGGCACGCACAAAGGCAGCATGAGCTGCATCTTCTTGATGGGGTTCTTGGTGTCGTACTCCACGCCGCGCGCGGTCTGCGCCTCCATGATGGCGTTCATCTCCTGGCTGAACACGGGCACGAAGCGCAGGGCCGTCGTGAAGGTGAAGGCGTAGCGGTAGGGCACGTGCAGGTGCTCCACCACGGCGTTTGCCAGGTCGGTGAGCTTGGTCACCGTGAGCATGAGGATGAGCGGCAGCGCCACGCCCAGCAGGCGCAGGCAGGCCTTGCCACCGGTGACGAGGCCCTCGGTGGTGACCCAGGCAAAGACCGGGTCGCCCCCGCGCATGAACACCGTCTGCAGCACCAGCATCACCAGCGCCAGGGGAATCAGCAGCTTAAGCAGGCCGAGCAGGTTCTTGAGCACGCCCGCGTAGGCGCCCAGCGCCAGCGTGAGGGCGAGCAGCCCGATGAGCACCGCGTAGCTGCTGGAAAGGAACATGCCCAGGATGATGCCGGCGGCCAACGCCAGCTTGGTCACCGGGCTCAGGCGGTGGAGCAGGGTGTTTCCCTCAACGTAGTCGATGACGTTAACCACGACGCACCATCTCCTCGGTGATGTCGACGATGTCGGAAACCTCTGTCACACCCTCAAAGGCGGCGGAGACCTCGCGGGCAAGCACGCTCGCCAGCTCCACCACCTGCGGCGGGGCCACGTAGGCGCGGCGCATGAGGTCCTCGTTGGCAAAGATCTGGCTTGCCGGGCCGCGGTCGAGAATCTCGCCCTCGGCCATGACCACCAGGCGCTCGGCGAAGTCGCTCACGACCTCCATGTCGTGGCAGACCATGATGACGGCGCTGCCCTTCTCGGCCATCTCGCGCACGGTCTCCATGACGGTCATGCACTCGCGGTAGTCGAGGCCGCTCGTGGGCTCGTCGAGCAGGATGACCTCGGGCTCGGTCACCACCACGCTGGCCAGGGCCACCATCTGGCGCTGGCCGCGGGAAAGCGAGAAGGGCGCCTCGTCCAGCGGCAGGCCAAAGCGGGTGGCCACGCGCTCGGCGCGCTCGCGGGCCTCGGGCGTGGGCACGCCCTGCAGCTCGAGGCCAAAGGCGACCTCCTCGAGCACCGTGTCCTTGCAAAGCTGGCGGTCCGGGTTCTGGAAGAGGGTGGCGCAGTGGGCCGCGATGGCGCTGGTGGGAACCTCGCGCGTGCTGAGGCCGGCCACGCGGACCTCGCCCGCGGAGGGCTTGAGCAGGCCGTTCAGCAGCTTGGTGAGGGTGGTCTTGCCGGCGCCGTTCTGGCCGACCACGCCCACGAGCTCGCCGGGATAGACCGTCATCTCGAGGTTCTTCACGGCCGGCTTGCAGTTGGGGTAGGCAAAGCTGACGCCGCGCAGCGTCAC
>CAVHKV010000089.1:0-11116 GCA_963636635.1 uncultured Bacteroidales bacterium | reverse complement strand
AACGTGTCGCCCTTGGCAAAGCCGTAGTCGAAGTACCACTTCATCTTCTCGGTGTTGGTGGTCTTCTCGGGCGCGTTCCAAGAAGCGTCAGCGAGAACCAGGTTATAACCGGCCTTGCCGGTCTTCTGCTTATACGTAACCGTGATGACGTTCTTGGACTCATCGGCGGCGATGGTTATGTCCGAACTGGCCTTGCTGTAGGCGTAACCCTCAATCTCGGGCTTTTCGACCTCAGATGCCTTGACCTTATCGCCGACCTTCTTCTGGCCCACGGTCTTGGACTCGGCAATCTTATTTCCGTTCTCATCAACATAGTTAATGGTGTACTTGCTGTACTTAGTAAAGGACCATGTACCGGTGAAGGTTACGGGTTCACCCTTACGGCCGACTTTTACGGAATTCTGGTCCCAGCCGGCAAATGTCCAATAGCCGTCATTCTTGCTGTCGGCATACTCCGTCTGAGACGGATCCTTCGCCTTTACCGTCTTCCCTGCAGCATACGAATCGTTATCCCAGGGCAGGAGGCCATTGATTGCCGAGGGAAGAGCCATGCCGGTCGTGCCCGACACAAACTGGTACTTAACTTGGCTTTCGGGCGCAATCTTGCACGCGCAAGTTGCCGACTTGGTTACCTCGGCGCCGGTCGTGATGCCGCCGGATGTAATCGTATAGCTACCCTCATAGGTAGTCGTCGCCTCCACGGTAAGCACGACGCTGCCGCGGTTGCAGTCATTGTCCGTAGCGGTGTAGTGAACATAGCCGGTGTAGGTGCCGTCGCTATTCTGGGTTAGATTCTCAACCTCAACCTCAGTGCCGTTGACCTCCGCGCTGTTCACCCTCACGCCGGTTACGCTATCTCTACCGCTGCCGGTAGTCTGAGGCGCAATCGTGACGGTGAAGGTAAGCTCGTCACCCGCGGCCACATCCTTGGTCTGGCTGCTCGTTGCCGCGATTGTCATATCAGGAGACTTAGCGGCAATATCAAAGCTCTGACTCATGCTATTCCTCGGAGCCCTGTAATAGCCAAAAGCGGCCACGTAGCCTGCAGCTTTGGCGGCAGCCATCACCGTAGAGATGCCCGGATAGCTATTAATGTTGCCCCAGCTCGTAGCGTCAACAGCATACATGTCGCCATTGCCTGAAGCACCCAGGCCAGTAATGATGTGGTTGTCGTTCGGCTTCACGAAGAAGAGTATGTAGCCGGACTCCGTCGTCGTGGTGTAGTTGTTGACGGTAAAGCTGCTCGTCGCCGGTGTAAACGCAACATTGCTCGCGTCAGACGAGTTGTGCCAGTTGAAGTAGACAACGTCTGCATTCTCGATAGTGCTGGTGAATTTCGCGTTGTACTTTCCGTTAGTCGAGGAAGGCACGGTGACCTCAATGCTCTTCTTTGCGACCTCCGTGCCATACGTTGCAATGATGTCGACGTTGCCCTTTGCCACGGCGGTCACAACACCGTTGGCGTCGACGGTGGCAATGCTCGGATCCGAGGTGCTCCAGGTCACATCGCCGGAGAAGCCGGCGGCAGTGTAGGGAGCGAGCTTTCCGGCCTCAAGCGTGTCGTTGCCGTTGACCTTGAGGTTATAGTTCTGCGTGGCGGACTCGCCCGTGGTGACCGCGGTGGAACCGGAGACGCTGCTCACAACTTCAGCCGCAAGCTTGTTGACTCGGCTGCCCTGGTCGTCGGACTCGTCCTCGCTGGTGATGGAGGTGGTGCTGGTGGAGTTGTTGGTGGCATCGCTGGCCTCCTCGGTCTCGAGCGCGAGGGAGGCGCCGGAGAGGATGTCGGCCGCGGGGATGGTGTAGTAGCCGTTGTCGTCAGCGGCGAGCTCGCGCTCGGCGCCGTTCACGGCGAGCTTGACGGCCTTGAGGGAGTAGCCGCTGTTGGCCTCAACCGTGAACTTGAAGTCTGCGCTGGTGGGAACGGTCACCTTGGTGGAGCCGGTGGAGAGCGACTGACCGTCGGCGAGCTTCACCGTGGCGTAGTCGAGACCGCTCAGCGCGATGTCGGCCTGGGTGGCCTGCTCGCTGGACTGGTTGGAGGCCTCCTGCTCGCCGGAGCCCTGCTCGGCCGAGCCGGTGTCGGAGCCAGACTCGGACTGGGAGCTCTCCTCGCCAGACTGTGCGGCCTGCTCGGTGTTCTCGTTGGCAGCGGTATCCCCGTTATCGACAGAAGTGTCCTGTTCGGAGAGCTGCGCCGCGAGCTCCTGCGCCTCCTCCCACTCCTCTGCCAGAGCGGCGGTGGGCACGCTCGAGAAAACCATGAGCGCGGACAGGACCACCGTGGTGGCCCTACGACCGAAGATGGCCATCGTGCGCTTTGCGTTACTCATATCCCTCAACTCCATCAGCCCGTGGACTGAACTAGCTTCTTGCAAAATCCATGCCCATCTAGCAGGCAAAATGCCCCGCCGGTGGTGCTCCCTCGTCCTCTCCGTTCGGAATTGCGACCCGAATGGAGACAATTCGAGAGCATCATGGACTGTATTATTCTACCCCCGGGCAAGCAAAAATCGAAGTAAAAACAGGGTTTCTTGCAGCGACATTTCCGCAGGTGGCAGGCCGTTTCCACCCAACCACAACCCCTGCCAAACCCACACTCCCCTAATCCAACATCTTGGGCATGCTCCGCAGAGAAAACATGTCACCGTAAGGCCGGCGTCACGGCATCCTCCGCCCGGTGAAAGTCCTGCCGAAACGCGGCAACAACGCCCGAGCGTCAAACATCCAACGCAACCACGTCGCACACGCCAAACACCCAACGTACCCACACCGCGCGAGCCAAACGGCAGCACGGCTGAGCGCGGGGCCCTCGATCAAAACGCTGGGGCGCCGAACGCCTAGCAAGCCCACGTCGCACGCACCGAGCCCCACCGTGGCCGAGTGCGGCCCCGCCAAAACAAGCGGACGGCGCTTCAAGGCCTACAGAATTCCCAGCGTACGTTCGCAATTCTCGACAATTGGCTGCTCAAGATGGCCGCGGAGCTCACCCATGCCGGGCAGCCCGGCATAGTCGTCAAAGACCGTTGCGAGCGCGTCCGGAATCTCACGGGCAAGCCGGCGCATGATGTCAAAATGCGCGTTCGGCTCAAGCCCGTGGGCCTCAAAGCCAATGGACGCCTCGTAACGCTCAAGGGCCCCGGCCCCCACGCGACCGAAACGATTCTCGCCACCGATTGACATGGCAAGCTTGCCGTTGCGACGCATGCGCTCATAGGCGAGGCCAGAGGCGCAATCGTACATGCGGGCCAGCATTGCGTCGCCCATCTCGTTGATTAGCAGCGAATAGTTCTTGGCGTGCGCATCGGGAGCACCAACAAGGCAGTTGTAGAACAGCATCTCAGTAAACAGCAGGATGTTCCAGTCGCAGCGGCTTGTAGAGCCAAGAAGAGCAAGAACGTCAGCCGTGGTGGGGCCACCGTCAGACGTGTACTTTTGCGACGGCGAAACGCCAAGGGCCTGGCAGAGGTCCTCTTGATGAAGGCGGCGGATTTCCCCGTCCGGACCAGCAACCCTGTCAAACCTCTCCACAACAAGCGCCGGCTCATCCTCAAATACGAGGTAATCTACGCGGGCCGTGGCAATGCCAACGCGCGCGGCGGTCTTCATGCAAACGAATTCGTTCAGGGCTTCGAGCTCAAAACCAGCCACGCCGTTCTTGAAAATGTGAGTTGTGGGCGCCGATCCGCGACACTCGCACCAAGCACCGTTGCGGAGGCCAAGAGCAAACTTGCCTTGGTTCCCGCCAAGAGACCAACGCTCGTCCACGCCCATCCACGAGGCCCGCCGGTCATCACGGATAGACTTAAGTCGCAAGGCGATTTCATGCTCGCTGAGCTCGACATATTCACCTTTGCGAGAAACAGCGTCGTCCTCCTCGCCCGGAAGGCAGAACTGGACGCCGCCGGCGCAGTCAAGCCCGATGTGGGAGAGCAGCGCGATGGGGTTGTTTGGCCGCACGCCATACTCGCGCGCGATGGAGGTGCGCTGCAACTCCGAATCCGGCAGCAAGCCGAACAGGAACGGCAGCACGTCTTCCTGGCCAAGCTCACGCATGCCAACAGGAAGGGAAAGCGAAACGGGCATCCCGTCGTAGCCCGCATCATACGCAAAGCGAACGAGGCCCTGGGCGTCTTGCCAGACCGTCCCAGCCGGCCTTCCGCAGACAAGAACCCTGAGCTCACGCACGGTCATGATTTGCCACCCAATCATCCGTACCCTCAGACAGGAACTCGGCCAGGGCATCCTCATAGGCATTGGCCGAGAGGAGCGCGTCATCGCACCGCAGCACTTGTCCCTTTGCCTGCGCACGGCGCCGTGCCGCCTGAACGAGCATCTTCCTGTCGGACGTGGTGAGGACTCCCCTTCCCCATGGCGAGGTGGCGGAGCCCGGTGAAGCGGTCGGAGAGCTATTGGGCGAAGGAGCGGCTTCAGAGCCGGACGCCGTGGCGGCGGCGCGATGAGAGGCTGAGGGCGATTCCGGCTCAAACGTGGAACAGGTTGGCTGAGCAGGCGATGAGGTGCCCGCAGCTTGCGGCGCCTCGGCGGCCGGCGCGATGCGGCCAGCGGCCGGGGCTTGCGAGCCCGCATCGGAAAGGCCGTCGCCCGTAACGGAGAGCGCGAGGCCCGTGGCGTGCAGTACGGCGAGCAGCTTGTCCAGGCGTATCCCCGTTGCGTCGCCGAGCTCGAGCGAGGCAATGAGCCTCTCGGAGACGCCCGACCTCTTGGCAAGCTGCGCGCGTGTGAGCCCCGCAGATTCGCGGGCCGAGCGGACGAACTCTCCGGCCTGACGCGGTATGTCGAGCGGGACAGACGCCATCTTTCCTCCTGCTACATGCAAAACTCTGCATGTAGTATAGCATGCAAAAGTCTGCAGGTTGGTCATTCTGCAGACTTTTGCATGTTGGGAATTACGCAAGGCTGCTACCTGGGCTTTTACAAGGTATCCATAGGCAAACTCCAATTTCGTGTATCTGAGATACACGATTTTTCGCAATTTCGTGTATCTCAGATACACGTTTTTCTGGAAATTCGTGTATCTGGAGTACACGAAATTGAGAATCAGGGCGCCGCTCCAAGGCGAGCCGGGGATAGAAACGCCCCAACCGCCAGCCTCCGCTAGGGCAAGTTGAGCACGTTTTCGTTATGAGAGCGACAAAGCCGTGACCGCGTGCCGGCCAAAACGAGTTATCGAAATCAGCTCGTCTTTATTTCACCTATCGCAGCAACCGACCTCGCCGCCAGCGGTACTCAATGCTCGCCCTCGCCGTACCTGAGCCGAGGAAGCCGACTAAGGCAACCCGTTAGAGGCCGCAGCATCAAAGCGGGCTAGGCCCTCGCCGGCAGCACCCCTATGCCTCGTCCTCCGGCGCAATGGCTTCGCCGAGGGGGACGATTTCGTTGTAGAGGACGGTGTGGCGGTCGTTCACGTTGGCATCGCGGTGGAAGTGGCCGTAATACCAGCGCTTGTAGTCGAGGCGGTTCTCCACCTCGTCAAAGAAGTTGGTGAGGCGGTCGGTTTTGGGGCTCATCCAGCCCGGCGAGGGCCAGAGCGTCTTGGAGAGCATGCTGGTGGCACAGGTGTGGGTGATTACGTAATCTACCTGCCAGTTATTGCGCTCGAGATTGGCCCGGGCGTTCTCGTATTCGGCGTCGCTCGGCAGCTCGTTGGGCCACCAGCTGAGGCCCTCCACGCGATACATCTTGTCCGGGCTCGAAGCCCCGCCCATGGTGAAGATCTTCACTCCGTCGAGGTCAAACACCTCGCCGCGGCAGAGATGCAGTATATGCGAACAGTCCGAGAGCCGCTGGACCCTGCCGCCGTGCCAGTCCTCCACGGGCCGCTCCGCCCAGTGGTCGAAGCGCTCGTGGTTACCGTCAACAAACAGCAGCGTATAGGGCCTGTCCTCAAGCCAGAAGATCTGCTCGCACTCATCGGGCAGGTAGCTCCACGGGAAGCCAAAGTCGCCCGCCACGATAAGACAGTCATCGCTGCCGAGGTCTTTGCCAACAGTCTCGTCCCAGTCGTAGACCTTCTGCAAGTCATGGCACCCATGCGTGTCGCCCGTAACAAAGACGGCCATATCAGCAACTCCTTCCCAACATCATATAACCCGAGGTAAAACTAGCATCCGAGGTCCACGCGCACTGCGCCCTATTCAGGTGAAACCCACACGTAGCGCCACCAAGGCCGGCGCCGCGGGGCCATCGGCCGCTCTTCAGGCGCCGGGCCCACCTCCGTGACGCCCGTTCCAACAAAGTGCAGGGCGCGGAGCCGGAATTAAACAGAGTCATCTTGCCCCCGGCCTTCAGTTCGCTCAGCCACTTTTCACTCGGCCACCCCATGCTCAGCCGCCTGGCGGGCACGTACTTCTTCCTCGGCCTTCTCCTTCTCGAGCTCTTCCGCAAGCAGGGCTCGCGCAATCTCGCGCGCGGGGCCGGCCTCGGGCGCCACCCAACTGCGCCAACGGGCGCGGCCGGAGCAAGAAACCCCAGCAAACCAGGCATCAATCTCTTCCAGAGATACGGGTCGCAGGCCGTTGGCGTCCACGCCGATGTCATAGCGATAGATGCCCTGCATGCGGTTGAGCTCGTTGTAGTCGCTGCCCTGGCTGTGGATGTGGCCGTGCAGCATGAACGAGCCGTGGCTCATGCTTGGCCAATCTACCAGCGGATAGTGCGAAAGCACGTACTTGCGGCCGTCCACCTTGATGCGATAGATGGGCGGCAGGACGTCAAAGACGCCCTCGAGCTCCTTTGGGCCGGAGCCCCACGCCTTGTCATGGTTGCCGGGAACGAGGTGAACACGCCGGCAGTTGATCTTGCGGCGCAGATCGGCAGCCTCAACGGCAGGAATCTTGAACGAGAAGTCGCCCAAGATGTACAGCTCGTCCTCACGCCCAACGCGCGCATTGATGTTGGCAATGAGCGCTTGGTTCATCTGCGCAACGTCCTTGTACGGCCGCCCCGTGAACTTAAGCACAGCCGAATGCCCAAAGTGCGTATCAGAAGTGAAGTAAATCATGCCAACCTCCTTGCCACCCAGCTTACTCGAGCTAGAGGACAATAAACTGACAGATCGCGCACATGCCTTCGCCATAGTGATAAGCTCGTTCCTGCCGAAAGGCCCTGACCCGGCAGGTTAAGCCGACGCCCTGCGCGGCTGGCGTTAACGCGCATAGGAGCCCGAGATCCGAATAAGACGGGAAACACAGTCGTTGGTGCTCCAACGGCGCCGTCCGACGTAAAGGGTTTGGCGGTTCTGGTAGGCGGAGTAGACCTACACGACGTGGCGGCCATGGAAACCGGGACTAGACAGAAAAAGGGGCGACCGCCCACAAAAGCGGTCGCCCCTTCCTGTTGGACATGCCCTCCCCACAGCGAAAACCCAATCCATCGCCGCCGCAGCGCTTTGCCAACCAGGCGCCAACATCGCACTGGCAACTTGCCAACCGGCCTCCGGCAACTTGCCAACTTCTCAGCCCGTCTTGCCAACTTCTCAACTAACTTACCAACTTGCTAAGTCATCTTGCTAACTTGCTAAACCATCTTGCTAAGTTTGGTATCATCGTTAGCAAGTTATTAGCAAGTTGGCTCATGTCCGGAGAAGAGGCTTGCCGTGAACAAGAAGCAGCTCGCGCGTATCGTTCGCGACCTCAGAGCATCCAAGACCGACACCCAATTCGTTGAGGTCAAGGAATCCGTCGAGAAGCTCCCGGCGAGCATCGTCGAGACCATATCCGCCTTCGCAAACGGCTCCGGCGGCGTCATCATCCTCGGTCTTTCCGAGCGAAACGGCTTCACCCCCGCGGAGGGCTTTGACGCGCGTCGCATCGCCGACGCCCTCTCCCAGGCTTGCTCCGACAAGCTGACGCCGCCCGTCAGGGCCGATATTGAAATCCTCGAATTCGAAGGTTCCAATATCGTCGTTGCCACCGTTGAGGAGATTCCCCCGCGAGACAAGCCTTGCTACGTCACCGCAAAAGGCCTGTACAGAGGCTCGTTTATTCGTTCCTTCGATGGAGACCGGAAACTGACCCCCTACGAGATAGACCGGCTTCTCGAGGACAAGACGCAGCCCACCCACGATGCCGAGATCGTGCCGGACGCAACCATGGACGACCTCGACAAAAAGCTCTACGACTCGGTCATCCAGAGGCAGAAGGAGCTCCATCCCAGGGCATTTATCAACTTCTCTGACGATGAAATCGCTTTGGCGCTTAGAGTTGCGGCGACCGACAATGAGGGGACGCTTCGTCCGACCCTTGGCGGCCTGCTGGCGCTCGGCACCTATCCGCAGAAGTTCTTCCCGCGCCTCACGGTGACCTTCGCCGCCTACCCCGAAGACGACAAGGCTTCTCCCTCGGGAACCAAGTTCCTCGACTCCCAGAAGCTCATCGGGCCCATCCCCGCCCTTATTGCCGACACCGTTGCTGCGGTTCAAAAGAACAGCCGCCTCGGCGGCGTCATGGAGGGCGCCAAGAGAGTCGACGCCCCTGATTACCCAGCAGCAGCCGTTCGCGAGGCCATCTGCAACGCGCTCATGCACCGCGACTACTCCGCGCTCGCCCGCGGAACGCAGGTGCAGGTAAACCTCTATGAAGACCGCCTTGAGTTCCTGAGCCCGGGCGGTCTGTACGGCACCGTTACCGCAGACACCATCGGCACGTCTGGCTACTCCTCCACGAGGAACCAGCACCTTGCCGACATTCTTGAGTCCACCCCCTACGAGGGCGGTTTTGTTGCCGAGAACCGCGGCACCGGGTTCAAGCTCATGAACCTCGAGCTCAAGAACAACCAGATGGAGCCACCCGTTGTGCGTGACTCCATCTCCATGTTCGCACTCGAGTTCCGCAGGAATACGAACCCGGCCGGACATGGGGCTCAGCAGGGCGCGGAAGCGGCCGAGCATGGTGCCGGCATACACACAGCCTCCCCAACGACCACTGCGAAGCTCATGCCAAACTCCAGCGATATCCTGCAATTTGTTGCCGAACATGAGCCCTGTGGAGCTGCAGAAATCTCCGCTGAACTCGGTATTCCAAGGAGCACGGTAACCTACCGCCTCAAGAAGCTAATGGAAAGCGGCCAGCTGGTACGCCTCGGCGCCGAGCGGAGCCGTAACCAAAAATACGCGCTTCCGGAGCACAACGAAGAGCCCTAAGACCACTCTAGTTATTAGTCCGCCATTGGCATGAGGGTCATCCGTTCCAGTGCCTTGGCCGGCACGCCACGGCCGGCCCATTTCCGCCATTCCAGCCTGGCAGGGGCCAACCCATCAGTCGTTTGGGGCAGACAATGCCAATGGTGGCCTATTAGATAACGCGCAAAACGGATGATGCTGTTACGTCAAGCTTAAGTCACTACCTAATTACCTAGCAACTAACTTGGTTTTTCATTGTCGCAGCGGCGCACAAGTAGTATCTTCTTGCCAATAAACTGCAGCTACGTGACTGGGCAAGCTCCGCGCAATCGTGAGAGCCGCCCAACCATAGCAATCTTTTTCAAGACGAGAGGGTCGACAGGCATTGGAGCAGGAAAAGAAGGGCAACACCGAGTCGCCCGGCGAAAGCGCAATGGCTGCCGCTGCCAGCCCCTCCGCGAGGCTCAACTCGGCTGACGCCGCTCAACCGCAGAGCGATGCCGGCCACGCCGCCACCATCGCCCCAGCAATCAAGAACGATGTTGCTGTCCGCAATTGCCCTGCATCGGGCAGGGAGAACTTAAGCGGCTTCAGTTCCCCCGCCTCGACGAGCGGTATTAGCGAGGCTCCACAAGCTAGCTCAACGGGCGGCGTTACCGTGGCTCCGCACGCGGGCATGCCCAACGCGGGCATGCCCAACGCGGCCGCTGCGCTCATTGCGCGAGAGGTCTTTGGCATCGCTTGGCCGGTTATGCTCTCCTACGTAGCCGTTGGCATGCCATGCGGCGTCCTCGCGGCAAAGGCGGGCATGGAGCCGTGGATGGCCGGCCTGCTCTCGGCCACCTACCTTTCCGGCGGCGGGCAGTTCATGATCAGCAACCTTTGGCTGGCCGCGACGCCCATCCCCTCGCTGCTAGCCTCCGTAGCTGCGATTTCTACGCGGTTTGCGCTGTATTCCGCCTCCTTGGCGCCCCATCTCAAGCGCTTTGGCAAGCGTCAGTCTCTCGCCATCACGAGCTGCTTTTCCGAGGAGGCCTACGGCATCACGCTCTCCAAGCTCGCCGAAGGGCCGGCTTGGACGGCCACGCACGCCATCGCGCTCAACCTAACCCTGCTTGCAACCTGGACGGTGTCCGTAGTCGCCGGAGCCCTCTTGGGAGCCGCGGTGGACATCCCAACGGCTCTCGCCAGCTTTGCCATGACGTCGCTGTTCATCTACCTGCTGTGGTCCCAGCCGCATAGGCTCGGAACGGCCGCCGCATCCATCGCCGCGGCAGTAGTAGTTGTCATCTGCAAATGGAACGGCTTCTCGGGGGCTGCAGTGCCCGTAGCGGCACTAGCAGGCGTTGCGGCCGGAATGGCCTCTCAGAGGCTCCCAGAGGGTCGTAGAAGCAGCCTCTCCTACTCCACAACCACCACGTCCGAGAAGAGCAATCCGCATGAGCACTAGCGAGTTCCTCGTCATATGGTCGGTCTCGTTCGGCGTCATCTTTGCCTGCCGAGTCCTGCCCAACTTTGCCCTGCGCGGACGAACGCTACCCGATGGCGTGGTAGATGCCCTTGGCTATATCCCACCGGCAGCCTTCGCAGCCCTAATAGCTAACGACTTGCTCTCCCCCACCATGTTTGCAGCCGGCATCTGGCAGGGCCTCATGCCTCTAGCGGCCAGTGCGATAGTCACCATCACCGCTTGGCGCACCAACTCCATGCTCTGGTGCTGCGTGATCGGTGTCCTCTCCTACCTAGCGCTTTCTCTTATCTAGGAAGCAAATCCACATGGACGCAAAGGATGGCAAGTGCCGCGGGTGGCAGCAGCATCAAAGCCCTAACGCAAAAGAGGCCCCGGTGCTACGCCAGGGGCCTCTCGGCATGGAAAATGCCCGTCGTCGGTCAGCGGCGACCTGCTCTCCCACGGACTGACTCCGCAGTACCATCGGCGCTGGGGGGCTTAACTTCCGGGTTCGGAATGGGGCC
>CAVHKV010000088.1:0-11227 GCA_963636635.1 uncultured Bacteroidales bacterium | reverse complement strand
CCCAGCGTGATGGGGACGATGCGCAGGTTCTGGCGGGCGGGGTGGGCACCGCCCGGGGCGCTGGCGGCGCGCCCGGCGTAGCCCTCGTTCTCGATGCAGAGCTGGCAGGCCGGGTACTTCTCGCCCGTGTTCTTGGCAGCTCCCGCCGCGGCAATCTCGCGCGGGTCCTTCTCGGGCTTGGAGAGGTTGATGGTGATCTCCAGCCCGCCCCACTGGGTGGGGGTGACCCACTCGATGTTGCGCGCGATGGCCGAGCGGCGCACGTAGCCGGCGTCGCAGCACAGCTGGTAGAACCAGTCCGTGGCTGCCATGGGGCCTGCCTCTTCGGCAAGCTCGGCAAAATGCCTGGCCACCTCGGAGGGCTTGGGCATGAGCAGACCCATCACACGGCAGGCAGCGCGGTCGCGGCCGCTTGCGGTGTCATCGGCCACGCCGTTTGCCACGGCCGCCTCGGCAATGGTGGCCAGGGCTTCGTCGAGGTCAAAGGCGGGGTCCGCCTCCTCGTCCTCGGCAAGCACCCAGGCTTCCTGCGGGGCGGGGCCGGCCGCGCCCGCGCACTCGAGCACGGCGTTGTACGACCACACGCGGTCGCCTGCCTCCTGCAGGCCGCGCGCCGCGGCGTAACTTACGAGCGCCTGCGCGGCATCACGGAGCTTCTCACAATCACTTAGAGCCATAGGGCATGCGCTCCCTCGTCGGTGACCTGGTAGCGGCGCGCGGAGCCGGCGCCAAGCCACGCATCCATCTTGGTGATGAACTCGTCCACGTTCTCCAGCGGAACAAAGGCCTGGATGGTGCCGCCAAAGCCGCCGCCGTGGATGCGCGCGCCGCCGTG
The DNA here is from genome assembly GCA_963636635.1 of uncultured Bacteroidales bacterium. Taxonomy (GTDB): domain Bacteria; phylum Actinomycetota; class Coriobacteriia; order Coriobacteriales; family Atopobiaceae; genus Parolsenella. The sequence continues at coordinate 10,392 of CAVHKV010000088.1, read as the reverse complement.
GCCGTTCAGGATGTGCTCGGCCAGCGCCAGGGCGTACATCGCCGGCTGCTCGCGGCCAAGCTCTGCCACGACGTTCTGCAGATACATCGCCGAGCTGGCGCTGCTTGCGCGGTGCAGCTCAACGAAGGCGTCGATGTCGCCGGCCTTGAGCGCGGCCCAGCGCTTGTCCACCAGGTCGTTCTCGTACCAGTAGTGCACGCAGCGCATGATGGCGCGGTCGCCAAACTCGGCCGTGAGCTCGGGGATCTTGGCGTCGAACTCGGCCTTGTCCACCTCGCACAGGCGCGTGTGGCCAAGCTTCTTGGCCACGGCCTGCATCTCGGCGGGCACCGAGGCGTAGTCGTCGGTTGAGGCGGCGTGGTCGGCGCCCACCTTCACCAGCACGAGGGCGTAGCCGTGGTCCTCAAAGCTCAGTTCGAGCTTCTCGGTCTGGGGCTTCTCGAGGTCCTCGAAGTTCATGAACGCGAGGCCGCCCAGGCAGACGGCCGCCTGGTCCATGAGGCCGCAGGGCTTGCCGTAGTAGACGTTCTCCGAGCGCTGGCTCATCTGGGCGAGCGTCACGGGCTCTGCGGGCTCGGCGCCCCACATGGCCTCCATCACGCGGCCCCAGATGCCCTCGCAGGCCGCGGAGCTGGAAAGGCCGCCGCCCAGCGGAACGTTGCAGGTCATGGCGATGTCAAAGCCGCAGGGCGTGCCGCCGCGGGTCACGACCTCGTGGGCCATGCCGCGCAGGATGGCCGCGGTCTTGCCCTCCTCGGCCGGGTCGGGCTCGAGCGAGGAGAGGTCGACGTCAACCTGCGGACGCCCTTCGGAATACAGGCGCAGCGTGTTGGTGCCGTTTGCCACGGCGATGCCGTCGGCCGAGACGTCGAGCGAGGCGGCGATGACGTGGCCGCCCTCGTGGTCGGTGTGGTTGCCGGCAACCTCGGAGCGGCCCGGGGCATGGGCGTAGAGGACCTTGCGGTCGCCGATGGGACCGAAGGTCTCCTCAAAGAGCTTGGTGATGTGGGCGAGAAGCTCGGGGCTTGGTGCGGTGCTCATTCGGCTTCCTTTCTCTGGGCCCCAGGGGGCCGGCTGCTTTTCGTTTCTCCGCGCCCAAGCGCGGTTGGTTTGCTGTTCGAGGGCGGCTTGCTGCCGTGCCGCCTTTCTTTTCTGCGAAGACGGCTCGGACTGTCGCCTCGCTGCCGTTCGTTCCTGCTGCGCGCCGCCTTGCCCGCGCGTCTTATTCGTGCCTGTTCGCCTGCCATATAACCGCAGCTCAGAGGCAACCAGTGCGCCCCTGCGCAAGTGTGGCGCCGGCTGCTACTCCCTCACGGAGATGCGGTAGACGATGGTCTGCTCGTAGGGATGGCCGGGGCGGCAAACGGGGTGCTCCCAGTCCTCGTGGCGGTTGTTGTTGGGCCAGAACTCCGGCTCAAAGGCAAAGCCGCAGTTGGGCGTGTAGGTGGCGCCGTCCTTGGCGGGCGAGTCGTCCAGCCAGTTGCCGGTGTAGAGGTGCGCGCCGGGCGTGGTGACGGAGATGTCGAGCGTGCGGCCGCTCTCTGGGTCTTCGGCATGGAAGGCGTGCCTGGGCTCGCCGTCCTCCGTGTAGCCCTCGATGACGAAGCAGTGGTCGTAGCCCTTGCCCTGGACGAGCTGGGCGTCCTCCTCCTCGATGTCTTGCCCCAGCGCCTTGGGACGGCGGAAGTCGAAGGGCGTGTCCGCCACGGGCCAGACCTCGCCGAGCGAGACGTTGTCGTCGCGAAGCGGCAGGAACTTGCTGGCGTTGATGCACGCGATCTGCCCGAGCGCCTTGCCGCTGTCGTGCCCGGCGAGGTTCCAGTAGGTGTGGGCCGTCATGTTCACGTAGGTCTCGGCGTCGGAGCTGCACAGGTAGGTGAGGGTGAGGGCCACGCCGCCCTTCTCGGCAACGGAAAGGCCGTAGCGGGCGATGAAGGTGCGGTTGCCGGGCAGGCCGTACTCGCCGTCTGCCACGTTGATGGTGAAGGTGCAGGAGGTGCCGTCGGCGCTGGGTTCGGCCGCCCATACGCGCTTGTGCAGGCCGTGGTCGAAGTCGCTGTGGTTGTTGTTGCGGTTGTTCGGCCCGTCATTTGTGGGCAGCTGGTAGGTCTTGCCGGCGATGGTGAGCTGGCCGTCTTCCACGCGGTTTGCGGAAGGACCCACGCTGCAGCCATAAAAGGCCGGGTCATCGAAGTAGCCCTCGAGCGAGCCGAACCCCAAGACGAGGTCTGCGACGTTGCCTTGGGCATCTGGCGCGTCCACGCCCAGAAGCGTTGCCCCAAAGTCCATGACGCGGGCGGTGACGCCGGCGCACCTGAGCGTGTAGACGCTTACGGGCGTGCCGTCCGGTGCCGTCCCAAAGGGTTGCCTTGTATCCATGACCTGCCTTTCTTGCCACGGTTGCCAAAGAGGAGCCGTTTGCAAAAGGCCGCCGCCTTCCCGCCGCGCTAGTCTTCCCGTGGGGGAGCGCATGCGGTCTGAGCAGCGGCTTTGTTGTGCGAGTGGCCCGCGCGGATGCGCGAGGGGCCGCAAGGCGCACAGCTCCGCCAATAAGCCGTGCATAATGTTAACGTACTCATTTGAGTTTTTGCCACTCAGGTTCTAAATCCTGCAACCGGGCGAAAAACATCCGCGAGCGGTCTGCGTAGATGGAAATCATTTGAGCGGCCGCGCGCTTTGGCTATGATGCGTACGTAAACATACGGTTTCGTACTAAAGGGGTGACTGCCTTGTCTCTAGATAAGAACATAGAGCTAGATGGGGCTATTCCGTCCGGTCGCCCCGTCTCCATGGCAGACGTGGCCCGCGTGGCCGGCGTTTCGCAGCAAACCGTCTCCCGCGTGGCCAACAACATGCCCAACGTGAGCGAGCGCACGCGCCAGCGCGTGCAGCAGGCCATGGACGAGCTCGGGTTCCGCGTGAGCTACGCCGGCCGTTCCCTGCGCGACGGCAAGTACCGCAGCGTGGGCCTGTGCGTGAACGACATCACCGAGTTCGGCAACCTCGCCATGCTCGACGGCATCACCCGCGCGGCGCGCGAGCGCAACTACGCCGTGACCCTGCTCGAGGTGAGCAAGGATGACAAGTGGTCGCTCTCCGAGGCGGTGCGTTCCATGTCGGCCCTTCCTGTTGACGGCGTCATCCTCGGCATGAGCCGCCTCGCGCCGGACTTTGAGGAGTTCGCCCCGCTTGCCGGCCTGCCCTGCGTGATCATGGCGATGTACGCCCACCCGCGCTGCACCACGGTGGACTCGGACCAGTACGGCGCCTCGCTCATGGTGATGCGCCACTTCTTCGAGTACGGCCACCGCGAGATTCGCTACATCGGCGGCCCCACCTTCTCCATCGACGAGAACTTCAGGCAGGCCGGCTGGTCCGACACCCTCAAGGAGGCCGGCATCGAGCCGGTGGAGCCCCTGCAGGGCGATTGGTCTGCCCGCAGCGGCTACGAGATTGCCTGCAAGCTCATCGAGCAAGACCCTGGCTTCACGGCCATCTACGCCGCAAACGACCAGATGGCAAACGGCGCCATGTACGCCCTGCGCGAGCACGGCCTGCGCGTGCCGGAAGACGTGAGCGTGGTGGGCATCGATGACTCGCTGTGCGACTACCAGCCCGAGGTCACCCTCACCACCGTGCGCTTCGACAACCAAAAGCGCGGGCGCACGGCCTTTGAGTACGCCATCCCGGCCGACGGGGAGTCCACCTCCTTGGCGGCGATCCGCATACCGGGCAAGCTCATCGAGCGAAGCAGCGTGGCGCAGGCCCGGCGCTAGCCCCAGGGGCGCTCGCGCCAGCCGCTCGCCCGCGCCCCTTCCACAAAGCGGCAGGATGCGAGGGAAGAGCATGCCGGATTTTCGCAAGACCTACGTGGCCGACGAGGCCCGCTACGACACCATGAGCTACCGGCGCTGCGGCGTCTCTGGCCTCAAGCTGCCGGCCGTGAGCCTGGGCATGTGGCACAACTTTGGCAACGTCACGCCCTATGACCAGATGGCGAGCATCGCCCTCACGGCCTTTGACCGCGGCATCACCCACTTTGACCTGGCCAACAACTACGGCCCGCACTACGGCGAGGCCGAGCGCAACATGGGCAAGCTCCTGCGCGACTACCTGCGTCCCTACCGCGACGAGCTGCTCATCTCCACCAAGGCCGGCTACGACATGTGGCCCGGCCCCTACGGCGACCACGGCAGCCGCAAGTATCTGCTGGCCTCGCTCGACCAGAGCCTTGAGCGCATGGGCCTGGACTACGTGGACATCTTCTACCACCACCGCATGGACCCGGAGACCCCGCTCGAGGAGACCATGGGGGCGCTGGCGAGTGCGGTGGAGCAGGGCAAGGCCCTCTACGTGGGACTTTCTCGCTACGACGAGCCCACGCTGCGCGCCGCCACCAAGATCTTGGACGAGCGCCACGTGCCCTACGTGCTCAACCAGTACCGCTACAACATCTTCGACCGCGGCATCGCAGACGACGGTTCCAAGGCCGCCACGGCCGAGCTGGGGCGCGGCATCATCACCTTCTCGCCGCTGGCGCAGGGCCTGCTCACCAACCGCTACCTGGACGGCGTGTCGGCCGACTCCCGCATGGGCCACGACCCGCGCTACCTCAAGAGCAGCGCCCTTACGCCCGAGGTGCACGAGCGCATCGTGGCGCTCAACGACCTGGCGGGGCAGCGCGGCCAGACGCTTGCCGAGATGGCGCTTGCCTGGCAGCTTCGCGACCCGCAGATCACGAGCGTGCTCATCGGCGCGAGCCGCCCGCAGCAGGTCCTCGATAACCTCAAGGCGCTCGAGAACTGCAGCTTCACCGACGAGGAGCTCGTCCGCATCGACGAGATCTCGCTCGGCTAGGTTGCCTGCGGATAAACCTATCTACCTGCTGGTATATGACATGAGAGGCCCCGCTTGCCGTCTGCGCAGGCGGGGCTTCCTGCGTCTGGGGCGGACGGCGCGTTTGACCCTTAAAACTACCGTCCGCAACCAAAAGCCAACCGTTCGCCATTCTCGGCGGAGATTTCAAGCTCGTTACCGAGGGCTGATGTTAACGTACTCAACGAAACAAAGGCAGCCGAGGAGTGGTCAACTTCCGACATGCGAGTTCACTAAAGCTGCCTTTTGCGGGATGCGTCCCGCAGCTTGTAATGGTGCGCGGGGAAGGCGCGCTAAAAGGGAAAGGGAGTTTCGTTATGGCTATGTCTCGTCGTAAGTTCCTCCAGGTCGCAGGTCTTGGCCTGAGCTCCGTCGCCGCGGGTTCGCTCGTGGGCTGCGGTGGCAGCAGCGATTCCAGCTCGTCGTCCGACAGCAGCTCCAGCAGCTCTGCCAACGCCGACAAGCCGGTCGTCTTCTTCAACCGCCAGCCGTCCAACAGCTCCACCGGTGAGCTCGACATGACCACGCTCAACTGGAACAAGGACACCTACTACGTCGGCTTCGACGCCAACCAGGGCGGCGAGCTCGAGGGCCAGATGGTCGTCGACTACATCAAGGAGCACATCGACACCATCGACCGCAACGGCGACGGCGTCATCGGCTACGTCCTCGCCATCGGTGATGTGGGCCACAACGACTCCATCGCCCGTACCCGTGGCTGCCGCAAGGCCCTCGGCACCGCCGTTGAGAAGGACGGCGCCATCGTCTCCGAGGCCGCCGGCACCAACACCGACGGCTCCGCTACCGTCGTCCAGGACGGCACCCTCGAGGTCAACGGCAAGACCTACACCGTCCGTGAGCTCGCCTCGCAGGAGATGAAGAACTCCGCCGGCGCCACCTGGGACGCCGCCACCGCCGGCAACGCCCTGAGCTCCTGGGCCTCCTCCTTCGGCGACCAGATCGACGTCATCGTCTCCAACAACGACGGCATGGGCATGGCCATGTTCAACGCCTGGTCCAAGGACAACAAGGTCCCGACCTTCGGCTATGACGCCAACAGCGACGCCGTTGCCGCCATCTCCGAGGGCTACGGCGGAACCATCTCCCAGAACCCCGCCGTCCAGGCCTACCTCACCCTGCGTCTGCTGCGCAACGCCCTTGACGGCGTTGACATCAACACCGGCATCTCCACCGCTGACGACGCCGGCAACGTCCTGGCCGAGGATGACTACAAGTACAGCGAGGAGGATCGCTCCTACTACGCGATGAACCTCGCCGTCACCGCCGAGAACGCCGACAAGTTCGCCGACGCCACGGCCCTCTACGACACCGCCCAGAGCCAGGTCGACGAGTCCAAGTCGCCCTCCAAGAAGGTCTGGCTGGACATCTACAACGCGGCCGACAACTTCCTGTCCGCCACCTACCAGCCGCTCCTCCAGAAGTACGACAAGCTCCTCAACCTTGAGGTCGACTACATCGGCGGCGACGGCCAGACGGAGTCCAACATCACCAACCGTCTCGGCAACCCGGGCGAGTACGACGCGTTTGCCATCAACATGGTGAAGACCGACAACGGTTCTTCCTACACCTCGCTGCTGGCCTAAGCAACAAGCAGGCGCCGCTTACGGCGCACAGGGCCGGGGAGGGCATGCCCCTCCTCGGCCTTTTTGAAGGTTCGAAATGAGTACGTTATCAATTTCGAGGGGTAAAGAGGGGTGATCAAATGGCGGATGCGCAAGACGACATCATTCTGTCCATCCAGGGCATGAGCAAGTCGTTCGGCCGTAACAGGGTCCTCGACCACATTAACCTCAATGTGCGTCGCGGCACCGTGATGGGCCTCATGGGCGAGAACGGCGCAGGCAAGTCCACCATGATGAAGTGCCTGTTTGGCACCTATCAAAAGGACGAGGGATCCATTTACCTCGACGGCAAGGAAGTGAACTTCTCCGGCCCCAAGGACGCGCTTGAAAACGGCGTCGCCATGGTGCACCAGGAGCTCAACCAGTGCCTCGAGCGCAACGTTATCGACAACCTGTTCCTGGGGCGCTACCCCAAGAACGCCGCCGGCGTCGTGGACGAGGCCCGCATGAAGAAGGAGGCGTCGGACCTGTTCCGCCGCCTCGGCATGACGGTGAACCTCACCCAGCCGATGAAGAACATGAGCGTCTCCCAGCGCCAGATGTGCGAGATCGCCAAGGCCATCTCCTACAACGCGAAGGTCATCGTGCTCGACGAGCCCACCTCCTCGCTCATGGCCCAGGAGGTCGACAAGCTCTTCCAGATGATGCGCGTGCTCAAGAGCCAGGGCATCGCGCTCGTCTACATCTCGCACAAGATGGACGAGATCTTCCAGATCTGCGACGACGTCTCGGTTCTTCGTGACGGCAACCTCGTCATGACCAAGAACACCAAAGACACGAACATGAACGAGCTCATCTCGGCCATGGTCGGCCGTTCGCTCGACAACCGCTTCCCGCCGGTTGACAACGAGCCGGGCGAGCCGATTCTGTCCATCCAGCACCTCTCCACCAAGTTCGAGCCCCACCTCAAGGACATCACCTTCGAGGTCAACAAGGGCGAGATCTTCGGCCTCTACGGCCTGGTGGGCGCTGGTCGTACCGAGCTGCTCGAGACCATCTTCGGCATCCGCACGCGTGCGGCCGGCCGCGTCTACTTCCGCGACCGCCTCATGAACTTCTCCAACGCGCGCGAGGCCATGGACCACGGGTTTGCCCTCATCACCGAGGAGCGCAAGGCCAACGGCCTGTTCCTCAAGGGCGACCTCACGTTCAACACCACCATCGCGAACCTCAACCAGTACAAGAACAGCAACGGTCTGACGCTCTCCAACGACAAGATGGTTCGCGCCACCAACAACGAGATCAAGACCATGAGGACCAAGTGCATGGGCCCCGACGACCTGATCTCGTCGCTTTCGGGCGGCAACCAGCAGAAGGTCATCTTCGGCAAGTGGCTCGAGCGCGGGCCGCAGGTCTTCATGATGGACGAGCCCACCCGCGGCATCGACGTCGGTGCCAAGTACGAGATCTACGAGCTCATCATCAAGATGGCCAAGCAGGGCAAGACCATCATCGTGGTCTCGTCCGAGATGCCCGAGATCCTTGGCATCACCAACCGCATCGGCGTGATGTCCAACGGCCGGCTCTCCGGCATCGTCAAAACGTCCGAGACCAACCAGGAAGAGCTCCTGCGCCTGAGCGCGAAGTACCTGTAACCGGAGGGAGTCTGATCATATGGCCGCATCCAGCGGAAATATCCTCTCGGTCGAGGATGAGACAAAGCTCATCCAGCCGATCGACGAGCACGTTAGCAACATCCAGAAGAAGATCGACGAGCTGCGCGCCGAGGGCACGAGCCGCGTGGTCTCGCTGCAGAGCAGCATCGACATCGCCAAGAACGACCACGTGCTCACCAAGACCGAGCGCGAGCAGGCCATCGCCGGCTACAAGGCCGAGATGGAGCAGGCCAAGAAGGTCGAGGCTGCCAACAAGCCCGAGGTGGACAAGCTCATCTCCGAGGCCGAGGCCTACCTCAAGGAGCACTACGACGCCGAGTACCTCACCCCGGTGAAGGAGAGCTGCGCCGTTGCCAAGACCCAGGCCAAGATTGACTACGAGAAGGCCCTGAAGCAGCTGAAGGAGAGCCACGACAAGACCATCTCCTTCATGCAGGACCAGCGTGAGAAGCGCGAAGAGAACTACATCTACAAGAACAAGCAGTTCGACGCCAAGATTACCTACCAGAACCAGCTGCAGGCCATCAAGGACCGCGAGCACGAGGCGTTCACCTACCGCTACCACCTCATCGACATGCTCCGCATGGGCAAGTTCACCTTTGCCGAGAAGCAGGCCCAGAAGCGCGAGAACTACCTCTACACCTTCAACACCCGCGACTTCTTCCTCAAGAACGGCCTGTACATCGTCATCCTGCTCGTGTTCATCGCCCTGTGCGTCGCCGCGCCCGTGGTGAAGAACACGCACCTGCTCACCTACCAGAACGTCCTGAACATCCTGCAGCAGGCCAGCCCGCGCATGTTCTACGCCCTCGGCGTTGCCGGCCTCATCCTGCTCACCGGCACCGACCTGTCCATCGGCCGTATGGTCGGCATGGGCATGACCGCCGCGACGATCATCATGCACCAGGGCATCAACACCGGCTCGGTCTTCGGCCACATCTTTGACTTCACGGGCATGCCGCTCGTTGGCCGCGCCATCCTGGCCCTCGTGGTCTGCGTGTGCCTCTGCACCCTGTTCACCACCATCGCAGGCTTCTTCATGGCTCGCTTCAAGATGCACCCGTTCATCTCGACGATGGCCAACATGCTCGTGATCTTCGGCCTGGTCACCTATGCCACCAAGGGTGTCTCCTTCGGTGCCATCGAGTCCGCCATCCCCAACATGTTCATCCCCAAGGTCAACGGCTTCCCGACCATCGTCCTGTGGGCCGCCGCCGCCATCGCCATCGTTTGGTTCATCTGGAACAAGACGACCTTCGGCAAGAACCTCTACGCCGTGGGCGGCAACCCCGAGGCCGCTGCCGTGTCCGGCATTTCGGTCTTCGGCGTCACCGTGGGCGCCTTCGTCCTCGCCGGTATCCTCTACGGCTTCGGTGACTGGCTCGAGTGCATGCGCATGGTGGGCTCCGGCTCCGCCGCGTACGGCCAGGGCTGGGACATGGACGCCATCGCGGCCTGCGTGGTCGGCGGCGTCTCCTTCACCGGCGGCATCGGCAAGATCAGCGGCGTGGCCGTTGGCGTGCTGATCTTCACCACGCTTACCTACGCCCTCACCATCCTGGGCATCGACACCAACCTGCAGTTCGTGTTCTCCGGCGTGATCATCCTCACCGCCGTCACGCTCGACTGCCTCAAGTACGTCCAGAAGAAGTAGGCGTTAGGTAGACCCCCCTCGGCTCCCGCCCGTAAGGCTTGCGGGCGGGAGCCACCCCCTTCCTTGAGAGGAGCTGCACCGATGAAGAAGATCCTTGTTTGCTGCATCTCAAGCGTTACCTCTAGCCTGCTCGTTGTGAAGATGGACAACGAGGTGAAGGCTCGCTCGCTGGACGTGGAGATTTCCTCCGAGCCCGTGAGCTCGGCCATCGACCACCTGGCCGATGCCGACGTGGTGCTCCTGGGCCCGCAGGTTGGCTACGCCCAGGCCCCCTTTGAGGAGGCCGGCGCCAAGAAGGTCCTGGTCATCGACCCCGACGACTACAGCTGCCAAGCCGCGCCCAAGATCCTCGACGAGGCTTTGGCTGCTATGGAGTAGGCCGCAGCGGCGTTGCCGCGGAGCTTTTGGCGGGAGTCGCTTTTGCCTTCGCCTGAGCGCGGTGGCGCCTCGGTCTCCCGGCTTCCTTGACGCCCTTCTCCAGCCGTGGCTGTGCGGCTATGGCGGTGCGACCGCGGTGACGCAGCGCCTCGAGCCGAAATAAACAAGCCCCCCTTTTCCTTGCCCGCGCAGTCCCGTCCGACTGCGCGGGCAAGCTGTGTATGGG
>CAVHKV010000087.1:0-11249 GCA_963636635.1 uncultured Bacteroidales bacterium | reverse complement strand
GTCCTGGACGCGCCAGTAGCCATCTGTGTGGGTGACGTAGAAGGTGCCGTCCCCCACCTTGGCGAACACGCGCGTGGCCGAGCGCAGATAGCCCTCGAGGCCCTCAGGTCCGATTTCGAGCTTCTCCTGTGCCATCACTCCCATGGTTGCTCCCTTCGTCATGCGCGGTGCTTGCCCGCGCCCGGGTGACGTTACGTGCTCCTAGAGTCCCCCATGAGCGCCTCCGTATCCACCCACGCCCGACGAGCGGCAAGAATTTTCGCGGAGCGGCAAAGGGAGCGAATACGCAAAAAGCTCCGCAGGATTTCTCCTGCGGAGCTAAGGGTCAAACCTTTGCGAAAAGCCGCGTTACTTCTTGGCCGGGTCGGGGATGACCTCGCCGCTCTTCTTGGCGAAACGGACCTTGGTGCCGTCCTCCTCGAAGCGGTAGCCGACGCGCGTGGGCTTGTCGGTCTTGGGGTCGATCAGCGCGACGTTGGAGACGTCGATGGGCATCTCCTTGTTCACGAAGCCGCCCTGCTGGTTCTCCTGGGTGGGGCGCTGGGCCTTCTTGGCCACGGCGACGCCCTCGACGACGACCTTGCCCTCGGAGGGAAGGGCGCGCACGACCATGCCGCGCTTGCCCTTGTCCTTGCCAGAGAGGACCTCGACGGTGTCGCCCTTCTTGATCTTCATGTTAGCCATGTTCGCGACTCCTTCTAAAGCGTCTCAGGCGCGAGAGAGACGATCTTCATGTACTTGTGGTCGCGCAGCTCACGGGCGACAGGCCCGAAGATACGGGTGCCCACGGGGCCGCCGTCCTTGTCGATCAGGACGCAGGCGTTCTGGTCGAACTTGATGTAGCTGCCGTCCTTGCGACGGTTCTCCTTGGCGGTGCGCACGATGACGCAACGAACGACGTCGCCCTTCTTGACGGAGCCACCCGGGGTGGCCTCCTGCACGGCGGCGATGATGACGTCGGCGAGGCCGGCGTAACGACGCTTGGAGCCGCCCAGGACCTTAATGCACCTCACGCGCTTGGCGCCGGAGTTATCGGCAACGGTGAGCATGGTTTGCATCTGAATCATTGCAAAATCCCTTTCAGAAGCTCATCCGGACCAGAGGTGCGCCCACACGTGCGACGCACTTGGCCGGAAGAGGGCCTTGGTATGTTACTTGGCGGCCTCGACGACCTCAACGAGGCGCCAGCGCTTCGTCTTGGACATCGGACGCGTCTCCATGACCTTGACGGTGTCGCCGACGTGCGCGACCTCGTTCTCGTCGTGGGCGTGGAGCTTCTTGGTGATGGTGATCATCTTGCCGTACTTGGGGTGACGCTTGCGGTTGTCAATCTTCACGACGATGCTCTTGGCACCGGAGATGGAGGTGACGACACCCGTGCGCACCTTACGGCTGTTGCGAGCCTCGGTATCGCTCATGTTTACTCCCTAGACTCTCTTACTCGGCAGCGGATTCGCTGGCGATCTGGCGGGCGCGCATCTCGGTCTGGATGCGGGCGATGTCACGCTTGACGTTGGTCACGCGGGCCGTGTTGTCCAGCTGGCTGGTGGCCATCTGGAAACGCAGGTTGAAGAGCTCGGCGCGGCCGTCCTCAAGCTTCTGGGCGAGCTGCTCGTCGGAGAGCTCGCGGATCTCGGTCATCTTCATTACTGCTCGTCCTTCCCAGCCTGGTCGGAGAGGGCGACGATCTTCGTCTTGATGGGCAGCTTGTGCTGAGCAAGACGGAGGGCCTCCCTGGCGATCTCGTCGGAGACGCCGCCAATCTCGAACATGATGCGGCCGGGCTTGACCACGGCCACCCACTCCTCGGGGTTACCCTTACCCTTGCCCATGCGGGTCTCGGCGGGCTTCTTGGAGATGGGCTTGTCCGGGAAGATGGTGATCCAGACCTTACCGCCACGCTTCATGTAACGGGTCATGGCGATACGAGCGGCCTCGATCTGACGGTTGGTGATCCAGTGGGCCTCGAGGGCCTGGATGCCGTACTCACCGAAGTAGAGCTTGGTGTTGCCCTTGGCCTGGCCCTTCATGGAGCCACGCTGAACCTTGCGGTGGAGGATGCGCTTAGGAGCCAGCATTAGTTGCCCCTCCTCTCATTGCGGCGACGGGGACGCGAAGAGCCCTCGAGAGCGGGCTGCGGCTTGGGCTGGCCGGGGAGCTTCTCGCCGACGTAGATCCAAACCTTCACGCCGCAGGCGCCCATGGTGGTGCGAGCGGTGGCAGTGCCGAAGTCGATGCAGGCGCGCAGGGTGTGCAGCGGCACGCGACCCTCGCGGTACCACTCGCGACGACCGAGCTCGGCGCCGCCGAGACGACCGGAGCACTGGATACGGATGCCCTTGGCGCCGGCCTTGCGGGCAGACTGCACGGCCTTGCGCATGGCGCGACGGAAGGCGATGCGCTGCTCGAGCTGGTCGGCGATGGACTGGGCGACGAGGGAGGCGTCGAGCTCGGGGCGCTTGACCTCGATGACGTCGACGTTGACCTGGCCCTTGGAGACCTTGGCGATCTTCTCGAGCTCGGCACGCAGGCCGTCGATCTCGGAGCCCTTCTTGCCGATGACGATGCCCGGACGGGAGGTGTAGATGACAACCTTCACCTTGTCGCCGGCGCGCTCGATCTCGACGCGGGAAAGACCGGCGTTCTTGAGGCGCTTGTCGAGGTACTTACGGATCTCGAGGTCATTGCCGAGGGTGGTGGCGTAGTCCTTGTCGGCGTACCAACGGGAGCGCCAGTTCTCGGTGACTCCGAGGCGGAAACCAGTGGGGGAAACCTTCTGACCCATGTGGCTTTACGCCTCCTTTCGGGGAGCGACGGTGATGGTGATGTGGCTCGTGCGCTTGTTGATGCGGCTCGCGGAGCCCTTGGCGCGCGGGCGGATGCGCTTGAGCGTCGGGCCCTCGTCCACGTAGGCGGCCACGATCACGAGGTCGTCGGGACGCATGCCCTTGTTCTGGTAGGCGTTGGCCGTGGCGGAGCGGAGGACCTTCTCCACGTCGACGGCAACGGCGCGCTCGGAGAACTGGAGGATCTCGTTGGCACGCTCGACGGACTGGTTGCGGATCTGGTCAACGACAAGACGAGCCTTGCGCGGGGCGACACGGACGTACTTGGCGGTAGCCGAGACCCAGTTCGGGTTGGTGTTCTTAGCCATTTGTCAGTACCCCCTTAGGCGTTCTTGTGGCCACGGAAGGTGCGGGTGGGAGAGAACTCGCCCAGCTTGTGACCAACCATGGACTCGGTGATGTACACGGGCACGTGCTTGCGGCCATCGTGGACGGCGATCGTGTGGCCCACCATCTCCGGGAAGATGGTCGAAGCGCGCGACCAGGTCTTGATGACCTCCTTCTTGCCAGCCTCGTTCATCGCAGCGACACGCGAAAGGAGGCGAGTCTCCACGAACGGGCCCTTCTTGAGACTTCTGCTCATAGGTGCTTTCTCCTACTTCTCGCGTTACTTCGTCTTGCGACGACGGATGATGAGGCGGTTGGTGTTCTTCTTCGGGTCGCGGGTCTTCTTGCCCTTGGCCGGCTTGCCCCACGGAGAGACAGACGGACGACCGGAAGTGTGGTTCTTGCCCTCGCCGCCGCCGTGCGGGTGGTCGACCGGGTTCATGACCGTACCACGGACGGTCGGACGGACGCCGGCCCAGCGGTTACGACCGGCCTTACCGATCTTGATGTTGGCGTGATCGGCGTTGCCAACCTCACCGATGGTGGCGCGGCAGGTGACGAGCACGCGGCGCATCTCGGAGGACGGCATGCGCAGGATGGCGTACTTGCCCTCCTTGCCCATGAGCTGGCAGGAGTTGCCGGCAGAACGGGCAATGGCGGCGCCACGGCCGGGCTGGAACTCCACGGCGTGGATGAGCGTACCGACGGGGATCTCGCTCAGGGGCATGGCGTTGCCGGGCTTGATGTCTGCGCCCTCGCCAGAAACGACGGTGTCGCCGACGTTGAGGCCCTTGGGGCACAGGATGTAGGCCTTGGCGCCGTCCACGTAGTGGAGCAGGGCGATGCGGGCCGAACGGTTCGGGTCATACTCGATGGTCGCGACCTTGGCGGGCACGCCATCCTTCTTGCGCTTGAAGTCGATGACACGGTACTGACGCTTGTGGCCGCCGCCCTGGTGGCGGGTGGTCACACGGCCGTTGTTGTTACGGCCGGCCTTCTTCGGCAGCGGCTCAAGCAGCGACTTCTCGGGCTTGTCCGTCGTGATCTCGGCGAAGTCCGAGACAGTCTGGAAGCGCCTGCCTGCGCTGGTGGGCTTGAGGTGCTTAACTCCCATGTTGCTTTCCCTTTCTTAGTTCCGTTGGCCATCCCGCTCAAGGGATGAGGCCGTGCGGGGTTTCCCGTGTGGCCTCGGCGGGATGACGCCGGATTACCACGGTGCCGCGCGTATCCTTCTGCGCGGCGCGGACACGCCCCCGCCGTAGGTGGCGGAGGCGGGAGTGCCTTGCCTACTCCTCGGTGGCCTGCTGGCCAAAGACCTCGATGGTCTCGCCGTCGGCGATGGTGACGACGGCCTTCTTCCAGGAGCGGGTCATGCCAGCGACGTAGCGGACGCGCTTCTTCTTGGGCTTCACGTTGATGGTGTTGACCTTGAGAACGTGGACGCCGAAGAGCTTCTCAACCGCGGCGGCGATCTCCTCCTTGGGAGCCTGCTTGGCAACCTCGAAGGTGTACTTGTTCTGGCCCATGAGGTCGAAGGAACGCTCGGAGACGATCGGGCGGACGATGACGTTGTAGACGGAGTTCATTTAAGCGAGCACCTCCTCGAGCTTCTTGGCGCACTCGGTGTTGAGGACGAGGGCGGCGTTGTCGATGAGGGCGTGCGTGGTGACCTCGCTCACGCCGAGGCAACGGACGGTCTCGACGTTGCGGAAGGACAGGTAGGTGTAGATGTCGTCATCAGCAACGACGAGGGTGACGCGCTTGCCCTCGAGGCCCAGGGCCTTGAGGAGGGCGACGGCCTGCTTGGTGCAGGGCTTGTCGAAGCCGTAGTTGTCGACGACCACGAGCTCGTTGTCGCGAACCTTGCCGGAGAGCACGCCGCGCATGGCGAGCTTGACCTCCTTGTTGTTCAGACGACGCTTGTGGGAGCGCGGGGTGGGGCCAAAGGGCACGCCGCCGCCGACCCACTGGGTGGCGCGGATGGAGCCCTGGCGGGCACGGCCGGTGCCCTTCTGACGCCACGGCTTGGCGCCGCCACCGGAGACCTCGGAGCGGCCCTTGGTGTCGTGGGTGCCCTGGCGAAGGTTGCCGAGCTGCACGGTCACGACCTGGTGGATAACGGCAATGTTCGGCTCAATGCCGAAGACGCTGGAGTTGAACTCGGCGGTCTCTACCGCCTTGCCCTCCGCGTTCTTGATTTCGATCTTGGACATCATGTTCTCCTTGGTAGCCTAAAGGTTATTTGCTTGGGGCCCTTAGGCCATGCGGATCGAGACGAGGGCGTTCTTGCCGCCGGGGACGGCGCCCTTCACGAGCATGAGGTTCTGCTCGGCGTCAACGCGGACGAGCTTGAGGTTCTTGACGGTGACGCGCTCGTCGCCCATGTGGCCGGCCATGTGGAGGCCCTTGCGGACACGGGAGGGATAGGCGCACTGGCCGATGGAACCCGGCTTGCGCTGGTTGCGCGAACCGTGCGTCATGGGACCGCAGGCGAAGTTCCAGCGCTTGATGGTGCCCTGGAAGCCCTTGCCCTTGCTGGTGCCGGTGACGTCAACGCTCTTGACCTCGGAGAAGTCGGCGACGGAGACGACGTCGCCCACCTTGTGGTCCTCGCCGTTCTCAACGCGAACCTCGCGCAGGTAGCGCATGGGCTCGACGCCGGCCTTGGCGAAGTGACCAGCCATGGGCTTGTTGAGACGGGACTTCTTGACCTCGCCGAAGCCAATCTGAACGGCATCGTAGCCGTCGGTGGCAACGGTCTTGACCTGCGAGACGACGCAGGGGCCGGCCTGGATGACCGTGACGGGCACGACGTTGTCGTCCTCGTCAAACACCTGGGTCATCCCGATCTTGCGGCCGAGGATGGTGCTGACCATACACGTTCCTAACACTCGGTGGTCTTGGGTTGTTGCGGACACCCCTTGTGCCCGGCCCCAGAGGACCACGACCTACTTGCACCACGCGGGTGAGGGCGTTGGCTGTGAGCTGCGGTTTCCCTCGCGTTGCCGGCGGAAGCCTTGTGGGCTTCTCGAGCCCGTTCGAGGGATACGCCCGGAACCGTGTTATGGTCCCGACACAGCATGCCCCTAAAAGCGCAGCCTGTCTAGTATACATGCGGCCACGCGGCTTCACAAACTCTTTACGAGTGAGTTTTCGCAGGTTGCCAGGCGCGTTGCGAGGGGCGAGCGGGAGGTACGTCTCCCCCGCCTGAGCGAGGCTCGATGCCATTGGCTACGCCTGCGACATGCGTAGCTACTAGCAGGCTCCACGGCATCCTCACAACATCCCGATCGGATACGTTTGCAACATGCGTCGGCTCTCGCGGGGTCCGCTTCCCCTCGATCGCATACGTATGCGCCATACGTAGATCCTTGCGGGACTCGCTCGCCCTCGGTCGCATACGCATGCGCCATTTGTATCTCGCTGCTGGGCTCAAGCCCTCGCAGACGGATACGTTTGCGCCATACGTAGCCCGTTGCGAGTGTCTTAATTTCCAGCTCGGCTCTCGGATTTGCAAACATGCAGGTAGACGAGCTGCAAATTAGGAGACGCGCGCAAATAGGAGCTCGTGAACCCACCAGGCAGCTACGTTTGCGTCATCCGTAGCTCTATGTAAGGTTCAGCTGCTCACAACAACATACGTTTGCGTCATTAGTAGCTGGTTGGGAGCATCCGAATCCTCGCAGCTACATACGTTTGCGCCATACGTAGCTCACTGCGAGTACGCTAATTTCCAACTTGAATCGCTGATTTGCAAACATGCAGGTAGATGAGCTGATTTTGTTTTAGTCCGCTCATTTTGAAGGCAGCAATCCTCCCAGGCGGCTACGTTTGGGTCATCCGTAGCCCTGTGTGAGGACCAATTGCTCCCAAAGGGCTACGTTTGTGACATTCGTAGCCGGTTGGAAGCATCCGCATCCTCGCAGCTGCATACGTTTGGCGCATTTGTAACTCCTTGCGAGTATCCAAGGAATGAAAAGGGGCGGCAGGTTGATTTCCTGCCACCCCTTTGGATGTTGCTATGTGGCGGGCTCGCTACCCGCAGGTTGTCTCGCTACTTGCGGCGGCGGATGTAGCCGGTTGCCGCGAGGACTGCGCCGGTGGCGGCGATGCCGGAGATGATGGCGGCCGGGTCGCCGGTGGCGGGGAGCCGCTTGGAATCGCCCTTGGAGCCCTTGCTGCCCTTGCCGGAGTCGTCCTTCTTGCCGCCCTTGTCGTCGGACTTGTCTCCCTTGTCGCCGGAGTCGTCACCCTTGTCATCATCGTCGCCGGAGTCGTCACCGCCGGTCTTGGGGAGGACCTTGGTCTGGCCGCTCTCGTGGCCGCAGTCCTTGCACTCCTCGTGGGCGGAGCCGTCCTCGGTGGCCGTGGCCTCCCTGTCGGTCACCCACTCGTAGTTGTGCTCGGCGGTCTCCTTGTAGCCGCAGTCACTGCAGGCGCGCTCGTGCTTGGAGCCGTCCTCGGTCTCGGCCCACTTGCCGTAGGTGTGGGCGCCCTCGGCGACGCAGCCGCAGGTCTTGCAGGTGTGCTTGTGGCCGGCCGCGGTGCTCTCCCACTCGCCGAACTCGTGGTCAACCGTCTGCTCGTAGCCGCAGGTCTCACACACGTGCTTGCAGCCATCAGCGGTCTGCTGCCAGTCACCGAACTTGTGGTCAACGACCTCCTCGTAGCCGCAGTCCCTGCAGACGCGCTTGCAGCCTTCGGCGGTCTTCTGCCAGCTGCCGAAGTCGTGGCCCTCTTCGTCCACCTTGCCGCCGCAGACACCGCATACGTGCCAGTGCCCGTCCTTGTCGCCCTCGGGCTTGGCGCCCTCATCGTAGGAGCAGGGCTCGGGATCGCTCTTGGCGCCGCAGCGCTTGCAGGTCTGGTAGTGGGTGTCGTCGCCGGCGGAAGTCCAGTTGCCGTCCCAATCGTGGGAGTCGTAGCAGTAGACGGTCCAATCGATGCTGTAGCCATTGCCGTCGGCAACCGAAAGGCTGATGGCACCGTTGGCCGCAGGCAGGACGAAGGTGTTACCGGTTCCCGCAAGCCTGACGCCGTTGGCCACGACGGTGAAGATGGCTTCCGGGTTGCCCTCTTCGGAAACGGTGAAGGTGACGTCCTTGCCAGCCGCGCAGTAGCTGCCGCCGTTTTCAATGCCGGTCACGGTAGGCTGCGCGGGTTCCCGCCACGGAATCGTCTTCTGTTCGCCGTTCTGGTAACGGCAAACGGTGCAGTACTTATAGGCGTGTCCGTCCTTGCCCTTCTCGGGATGGACGTCAACGAACCAGGCATACGCGTGCTCGGCCTCGTCCACGTGGGCGCCGCAATCGGAGCAAAGGTGGTAGTGGACGTCGCCCTCCTGCGTCCAGTCCTCAGAAAGCCTGGTGTGGTTGGTGAGGTCGCGGGTCTTGTCGTACTCGTCGCCGCACTCGGCGCAGATGAGGCCGTGCGTGCACGTGGCCTTGGCGCCCTCCTCGGCGGCGCAGTCGCTCTCAACGGACTCTCCGCAGCCGGTGTGCTTGCAGACCTTCTTGTGCTTGCCGTTTCCGATTGCCTGCGCCGTGCTCCAATCATGGTCCTTATACGAAGAGACGGTAATCCAAGTCACGTTATCGCCGGCGGTCGCCGTGAGGGTTACCTCTCCCTCAGCAACCGGCAGGGTGTAGTAGCCATCGGAGTCACATTCGAGCACGGTGTCGCCGTACTTGACCACCGGCGTAACCTCAGTCGTACCGAGCGCCACCTTGAACTTGGTCTCGCGGTCATACTGAAGCCCGCCCTGCAGGCCAACGAAGGCCGGCATGCCGGGGTCGAGCTCGTCGATGTCGTACTCACGGATGACGTAGCCGCAGACGGAGCAATACTCCTCGCCCTTGCCCTTTGCCTCATAGGTAGGCTCGGTGACCGTCCTGGTGGCCGAGGTGTGGGCGCTGGCCTCGCTCTCGTACATCTCGCCGCAACCGGAGCAGAGGTGCCAGTGGCCGTTCGCGTTGCTCTGGTAGCCCTTGTCTGTGTCGATGCCAACGTGGTTGGAAGCGTCCTTGTCCGTATACTCGCCGCTGCAGGTGGTGCAGACCGCGCCCTTCTGGCACGTGGCCACGCCGCCGGAGCAAGCCTCGTGGTCCTTGGTGATGCCGCAGCCGTTCACCGTGCAGTGCTTCGAGTGCGTCTTGGCGTTTTTGCCGTCAAACCTGATTTCCCACTCGTGCTTCCCCACCTTGTAACGCTGGCCATCAATGACCATGTGGTAGGTGTCATAGTCGAGGACGCCCTCGTTGGTCTTGTCGCCAAAGGTTCCGCCGGTGATGGTAAGCGTGGTGTCGTCGTCGGCCTTCACGACATGACCGCCGATGTTGCCGCCGCTGACGGCAAGCGAGGCGTTGTCGTTCTTCTTCACGTTGCCGGAGAAGTCGCCGCCCGAGATGGTGACGGCGCCGCCGTTGAACACCACAGACGCATCGCCGAGCGCGCTCGTGAACGAGCCCCCGTTGATGGTGACGGGCGAGCCGCCAACCGAGGAGAACGTATTGAGCGCATAGTTGCCCGCGCTCGTATAGGTGCCGCTGTTGATGTTGATGGTAGCGGCCCTCCACGCGCACACCGCGTTGTCGCTGCTATCAGACGAGACGCAGTTGAGGGTGAGGTCGTTCTCGCCGCCGCCAAGGGTGACGGTAGAGCCGTCGCTTCCGCTTGCGAGCTTCAGGCAGTCGCCGCTCGTGCTCTTCACGGTGCCGTTCTTAACGGCCAGCACAGACTTGCCCGTGATCTTGATCGCGTCCTTGGAGCTGTTGGTGAGTGTGTTGCCGCCGAGGTCCAGGGTAAGGTTCTTGCCCGCTCCGATGGTGACGCTCTCCGTGCGGTCCTTGCACAGGGTAACGGTGTCGCCCTCGCCGGCAGCGTTGATGGCCGCCTGCAGACTGTCGTAGACAACGTCGCCAACCTTGGCCACGGTTTCGCACCACTGCGCGGTAAGGGCGAGGTCGCTGGTCACCTCACTGCTGAAGTCATACGCATTGCCATCGGCGTCATTCCAGGCAACGAGCGTGTAGCCATCCCTGGTGAGGCTGGGCTTGGAAACCGTGTAGCCGTAGTGCACCTTGGCATCGACAACCTTGGTCTCGCAGTTGGAGTCAAAGGTCACGGTGAACACGAGGCCATGAATGCTCGATTCGGACAGTCTAAGGTCCGAGACAAGCTGCTTCGCGGCGCTCAGCGGCTCAAAGAAGACGTCGCCGTACACATCCGAGCCGGTCGCAACGTAATAGTTGAGGGTCTGGTCCTTCTTGATTCCCTCGGTATCGCCCACGAAGAACTTGCTGCCCACAGACCTGTTCCACAAAGACTTGCCCGTGCCAAGACCGCTTATGCCGTCGGGGAAGGTGCTGTAGGAACCGCCTTCCAGAACAACGGAGCTTCCATAGCCGAACTCCTTTTGGTTGTGCGCAATCTTGGAGCCACCGTACTGAAGAACCTCTCCGTCTTCCACGGTGATGTGGCCGTGGACGCCGGCGCGCAGCACTTCAGCATTGCTGCCGTCACTGTTCAGATTGATATACCGACCAGACTTGATGATTACGGTTCCGATTTCGGCGTCGATGCACATGTGACTGGCGCTGGTCGCAGTGCGGACGGTGTAGCCCTCTGCGCCCAGGTCGAGCGTCAGCACACCCGTAAGCTTCTTGCCATCTATGCGAACAACGGACCATCCCGCGTTGGGCTGGTTCAAGTTTCCGTTGCTGACGGTCATCTTGGGGCAACCGGTAATGTAGATAACGTGGCTGTCGCTGCGACCAGTTAGGGTCTTGCCATTCAGGTCGAGCGAAATTGGGTCATCGCTATAGACGTCGGTGTAAACGCAACCCGTTACGTCCTCATCGAGGATGTAGTTGTTGCCAGCCGCAAGAGCGTACTTGCCATCAGCGGAGGCATCGAAATCGGATTGCTTCAGATGAATCTCCTCTGCGTGCGCAATGCCAGGCAAAGCGACGAGAGCCACTGCAAACACAGCGGCACAGAGGACGAGAAGCGGGCTACGTTTATTCATTGTTTGCTTCCCCTCATGGGCCTGCGGGTCCAACCCCCACAGAATATGTA
>CAVHKV010000086.1:8811-11954 GCA_963636635.1 uncultured Bacteroidales bacterium | reverse complement strand
GCCGGTGACGCGGAAGAAGAAGGGGTCGGGACCCTGGTTGCCGAGGAGGAAGGCCAGAAGCTCCTCCTCGCCCGTGACGACGCCCTCGGGGAGCAGCGCCGCGGAGCGCTCGCCAAACAGGTGGTGGGTGATGAGTGCGGGCATGATGGGTCCTTTCGCATCGATTCGCTTTGCCCATTATGCCCCGCGGGCGCCAGCGGTAGCCACCGCAAGTTTGGGCGGCCGGGCGCGTGGCGAGGTCGCCGGGAAGCGGGTGGGTGGTTTGAATCTTGAGTTGCGCGGGACGGCTGCGCTGCGGAACGTTTAGAGCAGGAACTCAACAAGCCCGCCGCGCGGATGATGCTGTGCTTATCACGCGCCCCGTCGCCACGCTAGCCGCGCAAACCAGCCGCGCGAGCCGCCACTCCTACCTGCCGAGCAACTCCAGGGCCTCGGTGGTGATGTTGCTTGCCGTCATGCCGCAGCTTTCCAGCAGCTCGTAGGGCTCGTAGCGGTCCGGGAAGCCGTGGGGCAGGCCGTAGCAGCGCACGAGCGTCTTGAGCGGCCCCAGCACCTGGGCCACGCGGCTGCCAAAGCCGCCCTCGAGCACGCCGTCTTCCAGTGTGATGACGAGCTCGTTGGAAGACGCCAGGTCGCTCACCCAGCCCTTGGAAAGGCCGCAGGCGTAGCGGGGGTTCACGAGCGTGGCGCTCACGCCGCGCTCACCAAGCGCGCCGGCGACCTTCTCGCCCAGGGGCATGGTGGCGCCGAGGGCGAGGATGGCCACGGGGTCCGTGCCCGCGCGCACGAGCTCGGGCGCGGCGGCGGCATAGCCATCCGCCGGCAGCTCCACGTCCGGCCTGCTCACCACGCCGGCGCCGGGCACGCGGATGGCCACGGGGCCCTCGCGCCACTCGAGCGACCAGGCGAGCATGCTCTTGTACTCCTCGCTGCAGGTGGGGGCGAGATAGGTGAGGCCCGGCATGTCGCCGAGCATCGCGATGTCATAAAAGCCCAGGTGCGTGGCATCGGTGGTGCCAAAGGCGCTCGAGCCGAACACGAGGATGGTGGCCGGCGCGGCGTTGAGGCACAGATCGTGCCAGAGCTGGTCGTAGGTGCGCTGCAGGAAGGTGCCGTAGACGCCCCAGACCGGCTTGGCGCCGCCGGCGGCGAGGCCGGTGATGAGGGTGACGGCGTGCTCCTCGGCAATGCCCACGTCAACGAACTGCTCGCCTGCCGCCTCGCGGCGCTCGGGCGTAAAGCCCATCATGTAGGGCGTGGCGGAAGAGACGGCGATGACGCCGGGGTCCTTGGCCATGCGGGCGAGCAGCCACTCGCCGGTGATGTCCGAGTAGGTAGCGGGCTTGGTCACCACGATGCCGCCGCTCGCGCGGCCGCCGCCGAGCTTCTCTCCCGTGGCCGGGTCGAAGGGGCCAACGTGGTGCCAGCTCTCCTCGTCGGCCTCGGCCGGGGCAAAGCCTAGGCCCTTCTTGGTGTGGACGTGCAGCACCACGGGGTGGTCGATGCCGGCCAGGCTTGCGAGCGCCTCCTCGCAGGCGGCCTCGTCGTTGCCCGCCTCGAGGTAGCGGTAGTCGAGCCCCATGGCGCGGAAGAGGTTGTTCTTCGCCGTGCCGCCCGTGGCGCGCAGCTCGGCGAGGTTCTCGTAGATTCCGCCCTGGTCCTGCGAGATGGACCACTCGTTGTCGTTCACCACGATGATGAGGTTGCTTTGCAGAGTGGCGGCGTTGTCGAGGCCCTCAAAGGCCAGGCCGCCGCTGAGCGAGCCATCGCCGATGAGGGCGACGACGTTGTGACTCTGGCCGAGCAGGTCGCGGGCCTTGGCCATGCCGCAGGCCAGGCTCACCGAGGTGGAGGTGTGGCCGCAGCTGAACAGGTCGTGCTCGCTCTCGGCCGGGCTGGTGAAGCCCGAGACGGTGCCGTAGCGCGCCGGGTCGATGAACGAGAAGGCGCGGCCGGTGAGCATCTTGTGCGCGTAGCTCTGGTGGCTCACGTCAAAGATGATCTTGTCGCGCGGGGAGTCAAAGACGCGGTGGAGGGCCACCGTGAGCTCGACGACGCCGAGGTTGGGGCCCACGTGGCCGCCCACCTTGGCCGAACTCTGGATGATGGCCTCGCGAATCTCGGCGCAGAGGGGCTCCATGGCGCTTTGGGGGAGTTTGCGCAGGTCTGCAGGGGTGTCGATGCCCTCCAAGTACATGCGTCCTCCCAAATTCCTCGTTGCCCGTGCGCCTGCGGGTGGCCTGCTGCCGCCGCATGCGCGTCCCTTTGGCGGCATTTCTCGACCCCCGGGGTGAGGGGACGGGGCCGCCGCTGCGCAGCTTAATAGATTGTCACATTCTTTACGATAAGTTGTGGCGGGGCTGTGCTAGCGGCAGAATGGAGCGGTGGATAGCCCGGATTGCGCCGCGGCCGCGCCCCCATGACCTGCGGGAGCGCGCTGGGCGCGGGTGTGGCTTCCATCATGATTTTGACCATCTGCGGGCGCGGGCGTAGCGGCGTGCGGATGCGCGGACGTTCCGGCGTGCGAGCGCGCGGGCCTACGGACGCGGGCGCTCGTGTGGACGCGCGCCGCGACCGGCGCAGGCGAAGACGACGTTGCCGGACACAAGCCCCGGCGCGGCAAGGACGAGGAGCGGTTTTGGGCGAGAGGGTAGACAACGAGGTGAGGGCCGAGGCGGCGCGCCTTGAGCGCGAGGGCCGCCTGGGCGAGTGCCGCGGGTTTATCCAGCATGGCAGCGTCACGGTCTACGACCACGTGGCGAGCGTGGCCCGCCAGAGCTGCCGCATGGCCGACGCCCTCGAGCGCCGCGGCGTGCACGTGGACCGCCCCTCGCTCGTGCGCGGGGCCCTGCTGCACGACTACTTCCTCTACGACTGGCACGTGGCCGACCCGAGCCACCGCCTCCACGGCTTCACCCACCCCTTCACGGCACTCGCCAACGCCGAGCGCGACTTTGCGCTCAACGATTGCGAGCGCAACATCATCAAGCACCACATGTTCCCGCTGGTGCCCTTCCCGCCAACCTGCCGCGAGGCCTGGATCGTCACCTGCGCCGACAAGGTCTGCGCTCTGCGCGAGACCCTCGAGCCGCGCGTGCCGGCTCGCCTTCTGCCCGGCTGGCTCAAGCGAGCGGGGGAGTAGG
>CAVHKV010000086.1:0-8590 GCA_963636635.1 uncultured Bacteroidales bacterium | reverse complement strand
TGCTGGCTGTTCCTGCGCTACATCCCGGGCGTGGTGGAGCTGTTCTTCGTGGCCGGCCTTGTGTGCTGCGGCCTCGAGTGGCTCGTGGGCCTGGCACTCGAGGCGGCCACCGGCGCGCGCTTCTGGAACTACGATGACAAGCCCTTCAACATCCAGGGGCGTGTCTGCCTCTACGGATTTCTGCTGTTCGGCGTGGGCGCCGTGGCGATCTGCCGCCTGATCGAGCCGGCCATCCTGGGCGGGCTTTCTGCCTTCTCCGGCCTTGCGCTGTGCGCGGTGGCCACCGTGCTCTGTCTGGTGCTTGCGGCCGACCTCGTCTTTGCCATGGCCAGCTGGCGCAGGCTCTCCGCCCAGCTCGAGAGCCTTCGCACCCAGATGGCGCTGCGCCTGGACGAGTCCATGGGCGAGGCCTCCGAGCGCATGCTCGACGTGATTCCCGAGCCGGTGAAGGAGGGCGCGGCCGAGGTCTACGAGCGCGGCAAGAGCGCGGCCGGCGCCGTCTGCGACCGCACGGCCGCCGCCGCCAGCGGTGCCCGCGAGCGTGCAGCCGAGGCCGCCAGCGGCGCCCGCGAGCGAGCCGCCGAGGCCGCAGAGCGCACACGCGAGGCCGCGGGATCGGCCGCCCAGCGGGCACGCGCCGCCAAGGCGGGCCTGGGCCAGGCCAGCGAGCTGCTGCGCGAGAGCATCCAGGCCCGCGTTGCCAGCGAGAGGCTAGAGCTTCCTGCCATCGAGAAGCTGTCACTCGCGGAGGCTGAAAAGCAGGAGCGTATGGTGGCGGGCGAGCAAACGCGCGTTGTTGCCGACAAGCAGGACCGTGTGGCGCCCGAGAAGCAGACCCGTGTGGCGGCCGAGAAGACCGAGCGCCCCGAGTGGCTGAGCCGCGCCACCGAGTCGCTCGTGAACAGCCTCGGCAAGCGCGACCTGCGCTTCTTCAGGGCCTTCCCGCGCATGACCTTCAAACGCTACGACAATGTCATCAAGCGCGCCAACCTCCGCGAACGCGTCAGCGAGCTCTTTGCCCGTCGCAAGGGTTAGCGCCGCAGACGTTTTGGTCGTCACCCTGCGCTAGCGCCCGGTCCTGCGCTGGTGCTCGCCTCGTCCTGACGCTCCGGCTTTACCCTGACGTCCGGATCCGTGCTAGTCCCAGTCCCTTACTTTCAGGTTAGGTGCATTACTTGCATCTCATCGCCAAAAACGGCAGTGAGATGCAAGTAATGCACCTTGTCTGAAAATAAAGGATGACGGGTGGCGCATCGGAACGGTCTGACGCGGCAGCCCTTCGCCTCGTTTGTAAGGGATATGTCTTGGCTGCGTGACGGTGGTTGACACCCGCTTGGTGGGTAGACATACTACGGGCGGTCAGTTGGGGCGGGCCCGGTTTGGGCCGCGCCGCCCCGCCATCTTGGCGCCGTTGCGCCGCGTTGTGAGGAGGTGCCGCATGGAAGGCAGTCATAGTACCAGCGCCCACGAATCGGCACCGTCCGCTTGTTTGGCTCTTCTCGCCTAGGCCCTCTGTAAGCAACGGAAAGAGCTGCTCCAACAACCCGCTTGCGCATTCGAGAAAAGAGCCTGATGGCACGATAGCCGTCGCTTTTGGCTTGCCCTCGGCATGGCTTTCATATGTTCCTCAAGCGGGTTGCGGGGGCCACCAAGGCTTTCTCATGAGTGGTTGCAAGTGGTGTCGCTCGAGGTCTCTCAGACGGGCTATCAGCGGGTTATGTTGCAAGAAAAGCGTCCAAAGCCCGCTGCAACCTGCGCCTGAGACCCACCAAGCGGACAAAAGCCATCGCCGCATAGCCTGCGCCCATGCCGTTCGTGGGCACGCCCAGATCCCATCCGTCGGCACCTTGTGCCGAGCCCCGTCTAAGGATTGAAGGTGTGCCATGTCCAAGAAGACCACCGCACTCAAGAACGCGCTGCGCGCCGCGCGCCGCGCAAACCTCGCCAACGGCTCCGCAACGAGCGAGCTGGGCGAGCTCATCACCTTTGCCGCCACGCACTCCGCCGAGGGAACGCTCATCCAGCTGGGCAGCAGCCTGCACGGCCTGGCCCCCGACATCGCAAC
The DNA here is from genome assembly GCA_963636635.1 of uncultured Bacteroidales bacterium. GTDB lineage: Bacteria > Actinomycetota > Coriobacteriia > Coriobacteriales > Atopobiaceae > Parolsenella. The sequence goes on along the minus strand of CAVHKV010000086.1, from coordinate 6,525 downwards.
CGCCTCGAGCGAGCTTGCCGGCCCCAATGTGCTCGAGCAGGGCGCCAAGCGCACGATGCTGCAGCGCCTGGCCTCGGCCTTCGTGAGCCCGTTCACGCTCATCCTCATGGCGCTCGCGGCCATCTCGCTCTACACCAACGTCTACCTCGCCGCCCCCGGTGAGGCCGACCCCTCCACCGCCATCCTCATCGCCATCATGGTGCTCGTCTCGGGCTCGCTCGCCTTTGCCCAGGAGTCGCGCGGCGAGGGCGCGGCCGACGCCCTGCGCGAGCTGGTGAGCACCACCTGCCGCATCCTGCGCTTGGCCGACGGCAGCGGCGGCGCGGGCCTCGAGCTGCCGATGGCAGACGTCGTCCCCGGCGACATCATCCGCCTCTCCGCCGGCGACCTCGTGCCCGCCGACCTGCGCATCGTCTCGGCCAAGGACCTCTTCATCAACCAGGCCGCCCTCACCGGCGAGTCCGAGCCCCAGGAGAAGACCTCGGCCGCGACCGTGCGCGAGGGAGGCGCCCCGCTTTCCCTGCAGGACTGCGGCTGCATCGCCTTCTCGGGCACCACGGTGCAGAGCGGCTCAGCGGTGGCCGTGGCCGTGGCCACCGGCTCGGAGACCTACCTCGGCCGCATGGCCAAGCGCCTCGGCACGATTGAGACCAAGACCGCCTTCGACGAGGGCGTGAGCTCGGTCTCGCGCGTGCTCGTGGCCTTCATGCTCGCCATGTGCCCCATCGTGTTCTTGGCCTGCGGCCTCACCAAGGGCAACTGGCTCGATGCCCTGCTCTTCTCCATCTCCATCGCCGTGGGCATCACGCCGCAGATGCTGCCCGTCATCGTGACGACCTGCCTCTCTCGCGGGGCGGCCGAGCTGCGTGGCGAGGACGTGGTGGTCAAGGAGCTCTCGAGCATCCAGAACCTGGGCTCCATCGACGTTCTGTGCTGCGACAAGACCGGCACCCTCACCGAGGACCGCGTGGTGCTCGAGCGCCACCTCAACCCCATGGGCGAGGAGGACCTCGAGGTGCTGCGCCACGCCTACGTGAACAGCAGCTTCCAGACCGGCCTTCCCAACCTCATCGACCGCGCCGTCATCGAGCGCACCGGCGAGCTTGGCGCGGGCGAGGACCTGGACCGCGACCTGTTCATGCTCGACGAGCTGCCCTTTGACTTCGAGCGCCGCCGCATGAGCGTGGTCGTGGGCGACGACGACGGCAAGAGCTGGATGATCACCAAGGGCGCCGTGGAGGAGACCCTGGGCTGCTGCTCCTTCGTGGCGGTTGGGGGCGAGGTGCGCCCGCTCACCGACGAGCTCTCCGAGCTGGTGCGCGAGAAGGCCGACGAGCTGGGCGACGCGGGCCTGCGCGTGGTGGCGGTGGCCCGCAAGGACGAGCCGCGCGGCGTGGGCCAGCTCTGCGCCGACGACGAGCGCGACATGGTGCTCGTGGGCTACCTGGCCTTCCTCGACCCGCCCAAGGCGAGCGCCGCGGCGGCTATCGAGCGCCTGGGCGAGCTGGGCGTGGACGTGAAGGTGCTCACCGGCGACAACGAGCGCGTGGCCGCGGCCGTCTGCGCCAAGGTGGGCGTGAACGCCGAAAACCCGCTGCTCGGAAGCCAGATTGACGCCCTGGGCGACGCCGAGCTCGCGCGCCGTGCGGCCGAGACGGGGCTTCTCGCGAGGCTCTCCCCGCTGCAGAAGGAGCGCGTGGTGCGCGTCCTGCGCGAGCAGGAGGGGCGCGCCGTGGGCTTCATGGGCGACGGCATCAACGACGCGGCGGCCATGCGCGCGGCCGACGTTGGCATCTCGGTGGACACGGCGGTTGACGTGGCCAAGGAGAGCGCCGGCGTCATCCTGCTCAAGAAGGACCTCATGGTGCTCGCCTGCGGCATCGGCACCGGCCGCCGTGCCCGCGGCAACGCCACCAAGTACGTGAAGCTCACCTGCTCCTCCAACTTCGGCAACGCGCTTTCCGTGCTGGCCGCGAGCCTGGCGCTGCCCTTCCTGCCCATGGGCACGGTGCAGCTTTTGCTGCTGGGCCTCGTGAGCGACCTCTCGCTCACCGCGCTTCCCTGGGACAGGGTGGACGATGCGGTGCTCGCGGCGCCGGGCGGGTGGAACAGCCGCTCGGTCACCTCGTTCATGCTGCGCCTGGGGCCGGTGAGCACCCTGTTTGACCTCGTGACCTTTGCGGTGCTGTGGCTCTTCGTGTGCCCGGCGGTGGCCGGCGGCCCTTGGGGCGCGGTGGCCGGCACCCCGGCCGAGGCGCTGTTCGTGGCCGCCTTCCAGACGGGCTGGTTCATCGAGAGCATGTGGTCGCAGGCACTGGTGGTGCAGCTGCTGCGCTCCGAGGCCCCGCTGAAGTGCCCGCCGGCGCGAGCGCTTCTGGTCGGCACGCTCGCGGCCTGCGTCTTTGTGACGGCGCTGCCCTACCTGCCCTTCGCGGCCGACGCCCTGGGCCTGGTGGCGCTGCCGCCCGTCTTTGCGCTGGCCCTGGTGGCTGTGCTCGCGGCCTACCTCGTCTGCGTGGTCGTCGCGCGCCGCGCCTTCGTGCGCCGCAACGGCTCGCTGTTGTAGAGAAGTGCCGGACGGTCGGTGGGGTTTGCGCTGACCGAGAATTGCGTTGGGCGTAAATTGAGGCTCGCAACTGCTGCGGCCGGGTTCCGGCGCTGCTTGCCCACGGTCCATCTTGCGCGGACGGCCAACCCTCCTGTGCACAAACGTTTACGCTCCGGACGGGCGCGCTTGTGCAACACTAGGGAACATCGGTAACTTGTCGCGGCGCTCCCCGGCCGCGGCTCGCGTGCACGGCCACGTGACAATAGGAGGGACTCCCCATGTTTAGATTCGGCCTTCTTACCAGCGGCGGAGACTGCCAGGCGCTCAACGCCACCATGCGCGCCATCGCCAAGACCATCATGCGCAACTGCGACGACAAGGTCGAGGCCTATGGCTTTGAGGACGGCTACCAGGGCCTCATCTACGGCCGCTACCGCAAGATGGAGTGGGGCGACTTCTCCGGCCTGCTCACCCTGGGCGGCACCATCCTGGGCACCTCGCGCACGCCCTTCAAGATGCTGGATACGCCCGAGGCCGACGGCGTGGAGAAGGTCCCCGCCATGGTGAAGAACTACCGCAAGCTCAAGCTGGACTGCCTGTTCGTGCTGGGCGGCAACGGCTCCACCAAGACGGCCAACCGCCTGCGCGAGGAGGGCCTCAACGTTATCGCCCTGCCCAAGACGATCGACAACGACACCTGGGGCACCGACATGACCTTTGGCTTCCCGAGTGCCATCGACGTCGCCACCCAGTGCATCGACGACCTCCACACCACGGCCAACAGCCACCGCCGCGTCTTCGTGGTGGAGATCATGGGCCACAAGGTGGGCTGGATCCCGCTGTACGCGGGCATCGCCGGCGGCGCCGACGTCATCCTCATCCCCGAGATTCCCTACGACATGGACAACGTCGTGCGCACCATCGAGCAGCGCGACCGCGACGGCGGGCGCTTCTCCATCGTGGTGGTTGCCGAGGGCGCCATCTCCAAGGAGGAGGCGGCCATGAAGAAGAAGGAATACAAGAAGAAGGTGGCCGCGCGCGTGCAGCCCTCCGTGGCCTACGACATCGCCGAGGAGATCGCCAAGCGCATCGACCACGAGATCCGCGTGGCGGTGCCCGGCCACACCCAGCGCGGCGGCGCGCCCAACCCCCAGGACCGCATCTTTGCCACCCAGTGCGGCGTGGAGGCGGCCAAGGGCGCCCTGGCCGGCGAGTTTGGCTATATGATCGCCCAGGTGAACGGCAAGATGTGCCGCGTGCCGCTGGAGCAGGTGGCCGGCAAGCTCAAGTACGTGGACCCCGAGGGCGAGCTCGTGCAGGAAGCCAGGATGCTCGGCATCTCCTTCGGCGACAGGTAGGGCGCCGCACGGACGCGTGCCGCGCGCGTGAGCGTCTGGCCAAGGGATTCGTCCGCCGCTGCGCGTGCAGTGTTCGAGGCGATGCCCGCGCGCATGCGTGCCGCATGTACGAGCGCCCGTCCGAGCGGGGCATAGACTCGCGCGTCTGAGCCTCGCCTAAAGCGCCCACTATGATTGACCTCACGGCCGGCCCGTGCGCTGTTGGCGCGCGGCCGGCCGCATCGTAAGACCGACTTGATTGGAGACCCATGTCGCTCACCACGCCTGCGGCCACGGAGCCGCAAAACGTCCTCGTGCTGCTGCCGTTTTCCGAGACCCAGCGCGCCCAGCTGGCCGAGGCGGCGCCCAACTCCCAGATCGTCTATGCGAGCGACTTTGACGCCGCGGCGAGCACGGGTGCTCCCGGCCAGGTGAGCGACGAGCAGGTGGCCGCTGCCGACGTCATCGTGGGCAACCTCGATCCGGCCCGCCTGCCGCTTGCCGCCAACCTGCGCCTGCTGCAGCTGAACTCGGCCGGCTACGACAACTACTTGGCGGCCGGCACCCTGCCTGAGGGCGCGGCGCTCTGCTCGGCCATCGGCGCCTACGGCCAGGCCGTCTCCGAGCACGTCTTTGCCATGCTGCTCGGCCTCATGAAGAACCTGCCGGGCTATCGCGACCTGCAGCGCGACCACACCTGGGCGGACCTCGGGCCGGCCACCACGCTCGTGGGCGCCAAGGTGCTCGTGCTGGGCACCGGCGACATCGGCAGCCACTTTGCCCGCCTGTGCCAGGCCATGGGCGCCGAGGTCACGGGCGTGAACCGCCACGGCGGCGAGGCCCCGGAGGGCTTTGCGCGCGTTGAGCCCATCGAGCGTCTGGGCGAGCTTTTGGGCCAGGCCGACGCCGTGGTCTCCTTCCTGCCGAGCACGCCGGCCACCAAGGGCCTCGCCAACGCCGGCTTCTTTGCCGCCATGCGCCGCGGCGCCTACTTCGCCAACGGCGGCAGGGGAGACCTCGTGGTGAACGAAGACCTGGTGGCGGCCCTCGCCTGCGGCCAGCTTGCGGGAGCTGCGCTTGACGTCATGGTGCCCGAGCCGCTCGGGGAGGGCAGCCCGCTTTGGGACGCTCCCAACCTCTTCCTCACCCCGCACGTCTCCGGCGGCTTCCACCTCGCCGCCGTGCTGGGCAACGTCTGCACCATTGCCGCGCAGAACCTGCGCCATCTGCGCGCCGGCGAGCCCCTGCGCAACCACGTGGCCTAGGCGCCGCTCGCGGGAGGGGCGGGGGCGTTGGCGCGGGGGGCTGGCGCCAGGCTGACGTTGGGGTTTCCGCTTTGCTCGCGCGCTCACATCGGGCCGCCTCGCGTTGTTGTCCTCCTGCACTCGTATGGGTCGCCCCGCGTGTCAAACCATCCGCCGAGACGGCCGCCCGCATCCAAAAGCGGGCGGCCGTCTTTATCTGGCCCTCGGGACTTGCCACTCACGGTCGGATTTGGCTCGTCTGCTTTTTGCTGTTGCGCTGTTGGGGCGGCCGCTATAGACTTCGTATTGAACAAGCGTCAATAGTAAGACGAGGCTTACCTGGGGAGGTCACATGCCGCGTACGGTCAAGCAGCCCGAAGAACGCCGCCAGGAGATCCTGGACGTGGCGATGGGCCTGTTCACCACGCGGGGCTACGACGCCGTTTCCATGCGCGACATCGCGCGCGCCGCAAACATCACGCCCGGCCTCGTCTACCACTACTTCGATTCTAAGCAGAACCTCTTCAATGCCGCCTTCGACGCCTACGTGGTGGAGTGTTCCCGCGAGCTCATCTGCGTGCTCGACGACCCCGACGTGGAGCTCTCCCACAAGCTCGATGTGCTCTTTTCCCAGGCGGCCGACGAGCAGAGCCAGCGCTACCACGCCTTCTTCCACGCGGCCGGCAACCGGATGTTCCACGACCACCTTTCGTTTGCCCTGTGCAAGCGCCTCTACCCGCACGTGCTCGCGGCCATCCGCCGCGACGCCCGCAAGCGGGGGATGGAGGTCCGCGAGAGCGAGACCCTGGTGGACTTCATCATCCACGGGCAGATGAACCTCATGAGCGCCCACGACGCCCGCGCCTCCGAGCGCATGGAGCTCATCCGAGAGTACGTCGAGATCCTGCTCGAGAGCCAGACCGTTGCGGCTGGCACGACTGGGGCGCAGGAGGCCGGTTCGGCTTGCGATGATGGGGGAGAGCCATCCGCTGCTGCGGAGCCGGACGCCGAGAAGCCCGAAGGCGCCCCGACCAATTCCGTTGGTCCTGCCGGTGGTACGACGCCCGATGATGCCGCGCCGGACGCGCCCAAGGATGCCCCGTTCAACAAGGCCGGTGGTGATGCCGCCGAGGGCTAGGGCGCTTTTTCATATCGAGATATTGAACAACGTTCAATAAGTAAACGTAAGCAAACAATCGGCAGCTCGCAGGCTGCGAAGCAAAGGGGAGAGAACATGGAGATGCCGATGGAGAAGGCGCTTGAGCGCAAGGTCGCGAGCAGGCGCAGCTTTGACGCCAAGGCCCGCAACTTTGACTGCGCCCGTGCGGGCCGCCACTCGCGCGAGCTCTACCGCCACGTGCTATGGGAGCTTGCCGGGGTGTACCAGGAGTGGCTG
>CAVHKV010000085.1:0-12216 GCA_963636635.1 uncultured Bacteroidales bacterium | reverse complement strand
CGGTGTAGGTATAGGTGCCGGCCGAGGTGAAGCTCAGGCAGGAGGGATTTTCGGGGTTGCCCGAGACGTCGGCGGCCTTGTCGAAGTCCACCATGCCGGCCTCGTCGTTGGTGGCGGTGGAGACGACCGCGCCCGTCTCGCTCACGAGCTGGAAGCTGAACTCGCCGGCCTTGAGCGCGCGGCCCTCGAGAACCTTCACGACCTTCGGGTCAACGTAGCAGACCTTGTCGGGCTCGGAGACCTCGCCGCCCTCGGCCGCCATGGAGTAGCCGCAAAGCGAGAAGGAGACCTCCTCCTCATTGTGCCTGTTGGTGATGACAAGACCGTTCTCGCCCTCGGAGACCGAGGAGGAGTAGTCGGGGTTGGCCTGCTTGGAGGCCTCGCTCTCCTTCACGGTGTAGTGCAGGGCGTTGCCGCTCGCGTCCTTGACGGGCAGGTCGTCGAAGGTGCCGGCCCACTCGCCCTCCGCGCTCAGCTCGACCGTGCGGGTGTTGCCTTCGGAGTCGGTCACCGGGGTGGTGGCGTTGCCGTTCTCGTCGGCGTACCAAAGCTCGGCGGTCACGGCGACGTGGGAGACGCCTTGCTCGGCATTGCCCTCGGCGTCGAGCCACTGCTTGGAGACGGCCACGGCCGTCGTCTCGTCCTGGTCGTCACCGCCGTCGTCGGGCTTGGTGGTGCCGTGGAACGGACGAATGTGGGACTCGGCCACCACGGTCACGTTGTTGGCGATGAAGGTGCCGCAGGCGCTGCCCGGCCCAAGCGTGAGGGAGGCGTTGGGGGCAAGCACGCTGGCGGTGCACTCGTGCACGGTGATGGGCAGGTCTTCGGCCGTGTTGTAGAAGTTGTACAGCACGTAGCCCGTGTTGCCGTACACCTTGTCAATCTCTTCGGTGCTGACCTCCTTGCCGTTGACGCGCAGGTGGGTCTTGGGCACGTCGACGGAGCTGACGCCCTGGCAGTTGACGTTGATGACCAGACCGGAGTTGCTCTCGAACGAGAGGTTGTCGATGTAGATGTTCTCGTAGCTGCTCTGGAGCTCGGAGGCGGTCAGGTTGACGTAGGCGCAGCCCGTGTAGCCATCGCTGATGGTGATGGTACGGACCTTGCCATCGTTCTTGGTGGTCGTCGTGGCGCCGATGTCGCTGCGGCCGGCCAAGGTCGCCTGCGTCGCGACGGAGCTCGCCTTCACGGCGTCGATGTCGATGAAGGGGCTGGTGGCGGTGTCGGCGTCCTGAATCAGGGTGTAGGGGCTGTCGAGCTTTCTGTCATTGATGTAGAGCTGGTCGTTGTTGCCGCCCACGGTCACGGTGTTGCCACTGCCGACCACGAGGATGCCGTTGCTCGACTTTCTATAGCCGTCGGCGTTGCCGGTCGGGTTGGGGTAGTCCTGGATGTAGCTCAGGCCCGTGAAGCCATAGATGCTCGTGCGGTCATCCATGCCAAAGTTGTTGCTCCCCACCATCTTCTTGGTGAGGACGTTGCCATAGACGTGGCTCCGAATCGTCATCTGGTTGAACGCGGTGATGTGGAAGCTGCCCGCGACGCCCAGCTGCTGGGTCGCGTTGGCATCACGGTACGCGCTGTACTCAGACGAGGCGAACGCGTCCTTCGTGGTGTTCTTCTTATAGGTGTAGTTGCCGTACTGGCCGTCAACCAGGGTGTCGCTGGCGGAGGCAAGTGCGATGCCCTCGTCGACAGAGGCGAGCTCGTCCTCGCTGCTCTCGGCGGCGGCGTCGCCGCCCTCGGAGCCGTCGGCGGCCTCACCGTCGGTGACCTCCTCCTCGGCGGTGTCGTCAGCGGACTCATCGACCGTGGCATCGTCGTTGCCCTGCTCGTCAGAGCCGCCCGTGGCCTGTTCGGCCTGGCCCTCGATGCTCGGCTCCTCGGAGGCCAGCACGATGCCGTCCTCGTCGCCGGCGTAGGCGAGCTGCGCAAAGGGCGAGGAGCCCAGCACCAGGGCGAGCGTCACAAAGACGACGAGCATCCTGGCCGCAAGGGAACGGACGCGGCCGGCCGCGGACTTGTCGTTGTTCTCGCCCAGCTCAAAGCGGGCGTTGGTGCGGTTGAGGTTCTTCATGTCCTTACGCCTCCTTCGAATCGTCGAGGCCATTAGCATTGCGCTTCTTGCGGACAATAACGAAGAAGCAGGCCGCGATCGCGGCAAGCGCGGCGGCGCAGGCGGCGATGATGCCGGCGCTCATGCCCGCACGCTTGATGCCCGAGGCAAGAGGCGTCTCGTCGTCGGCGATTCGCTCCTCGTAGGCGCTGTTGCCGCTCGGAGCGGTGACGTCTGCGCTGGCGGAGCTGCCGTCCGTGCCCTCGGTGGTAAGCGTGGTGTACGGGGCCGTGGCGACCAGGCCGCCGTTGGAGCTCGCGCCAGAGGTGGCGGAGCCGCTGGCGTCGCCGGTGTCCACGCCGCCGTCCGCGTCGATGGTGTAGTAGCGCACGCCGCCGTCGATGACCACGGTGCGGTTCACGATGGTGTCGCCCTCGCTCATGGAGCCGGGCTTGGCGTAGTAGACGGTGTAGGTGCGGTAGGGCGCGTAGAAGTGGTGCGTGATGGGGGCGCTCTGGCCGCCGAGGCGCTCGTACTCGGAGCCCTCGTAGGTCACGCTCTCGGGCGAGGTGATGAAGAGCATGCCGCCGTCCGGCTCGCAGGCGAGCTTGTCGCTGCCGATCTCGGCGCCGCTCACGGCGTCAACGTAGCGCACGGTGACCTCGTAGGCCTTGGGCGCCACGACGTCATCGGCCACGTAGTAGACGGTGTCTGCGAGCATGCGGCCCTGGGCAAGCTCGTCCCAGCTGTAGCTGAGCGACTCGCTGGAGCCGGAACGCGTGTAGGTCTTGCCGTCCACCTCGAGCGTTTCCGGCGTGGCCACGCTGGCGGCGGAGGTGCTGGTGACCTTGTCCGTCTCGGACTTGTAGATGCTCACCTGGGTGTTACCGCGCTCGCCTGCGCTCACGAGGGCAAAGTTCACCGTGTAGGTGAGCTCGGTGGCCTCGGCGGCGTAGGTAAGCGTGTACTCCTGGGCGCCGCTACGGCTGAGCTTGAGCTCGGCGGCCTCGTCGGCCGTGTACGCGTTGTCGAGGCTGTCGGTGGCGCCGGTGAGGTTGTAGAGGGAGACCGCGGCGTCGTTGGCCTGGGAGAAGGACTTGGCCGGGGCGTAGTAGTAGCCGCCGGCACCCACGTTCACGCGGTCCACCATCAGCGTGGCGCCAGCGGAGGACTTGTAGGTGATGATGACTTCCTGGGTGTCCGCGTCCGCCTTGGCGCGGGCCATGCACCAGACGCGCTGCTCGGGGTTGGTGGCGGTGAGCTTGACCTGGGAGACCTTGGACGCGTGCGTGTAGACGGTGCCCTCGTACGCAACGTTCGCGCGCAGGCTCACGGTCTTGCCCTCGGAGGCGTCGAAGCTGTACTCGTCGCTGGCCAGCTCGTTGCCGTTCTCGTCCACATAGATGACCTTGCCGGTGACGGTCTGGGAGGCGTCGAGCTTCTGGTAGGAGACGTAGAGCACGCCGTCCTTGAGCCGCGGCGTGACCTTGCCGCTGCCCACCAGGGCATAGGTGGCGCCGTCGCGCACGACCTGGGAGGGCGCGGAGAAGGCAAGGGTCTCCTCGCCGGCGCGGGCGGTGCGGATGCCGATCATGGAATCGGCCGCCGAGCCGTCGAGGGGCTGGCCGTCAACCTGGATGCACACGGCGTAGACCTTGGCGCTAAGCAGAGCGGAGGCGCCCTCGGCGCGCTCGGCGGCCTTGGCGCCGTAGAAGTTGAGGGTGATGTTGCCGCTGTGGCTGGCCACGTAGGAGGCCTTGGCGTTCAGCTGGACCACGCCGAAGGTGTCCGTGGCACTGTCATAGCTGTAGGTCATGTCGGTCGTGACCGTCTTGCCGCCCACCACCACGTCTGCGTAGAGGGTGGAGCCGCCGAGGCCCGAGACCGTGGCGCAGTCAAAGGCGTCGCCCCAGCTGAGGGCATCGGCCCCGCGGACGACGGCGGACTGGCTGGCCTCCTCGGCCATGGCCGTGGTGGGCATGGCGACCTGCGGGGCCGACATGATGAGCGGCAGCGCCAGGGCGAGCGCCGCCAACCTGCGAGGGCGTAGTCTTACGTTCGAGAGCATAGGACCACTCCTTCCCGTCTCTCGCTCGCTTGCGCGAGCACGCACGGCAACGGCCAGGCGCCTCTCCCCCGCGGGCCACGTTGGCCCAAAGAAGCGTCGAACGGCCGATGCCAACTTTATTCACAAATCAACCGCGAAATTGTACCCCCTACATCAGCTATATTGCGAATTCGAGAAAGATTTGATAAGCCCATCTAGCTGCGGGAATTCAAACGCTCTACGGTATCTACACAATGCCTTTACATTGGGGGTGCCAAGTATGCACGAATGAAACTAAAAGATAGCGAAAAGGAGAAACTGGGGACTAGCCGAGCAGCGCGGCCTCGAGCTCGGCCGGCGTGGTGCAGATGGTGGTGGCGCCGGCTTCCACGAGCTGCTCCTCGCTACGGAAGCCCCAGCTCACGGCCAGGCACTCGAGGCCGGCGTTGCGCGCCGTGGCAACATCGACCTCGGAATCGCCCACGTAGACGGCACGGCCCAACTCGCCCGCTCCCATCTCCTCCAGGGCAAGCGCCACCATGTCCGGGGCGGGCTTCTTGGCCACGCCCCCGCGCACGCCCACGACGGCGTCGAAGGCACCCGGGAAGTGGGCCTCCACAAGGTCGCTCACGGCGTACTGGGTCTTGTTGGAGACCACGGCCATGCGCGCGCCGCGCTCCCCCAGCCTGGCCAGCAGCCCGGGGATGCCCTCGTAGGGCTGGGTGTTGTCGCGGCAGTGCTCGGCGTAGAAGCTGTCGAACTCGACGTTGAGCACGCTCACGACATCAGAAGGGGTTCCGGCCGGCACCGAGCGCTCGATGAGGCGGCGGATGCCGTTGCCCACGTAGGCGCGCGTCTGCGCCATGCCCTGCTCGGGCAGGCCCGCCCAGGCCAGCGTGTGGTTGATGGCGAGGTGGAGGTCCTCGAGGGTGTTCAGCAGCGTGCCGTCGAGGTCAAAGATGACGAGCGGGACGCCTTGCGCCGCAGCCGCCTCTTGTCTGTCCGCCGTACCCGTCTCGCCCATGTCCGCCCCGTCCGCATTCACGCAGTCGCGTCGCTTTGCCTGACAATTTGGCGGCGTCGGCACGCACGGCCCGCAGTTGCAGTAGCCAGCTCGGTAGCCAAGCTCGCAAACTCCGGGCCAGCAACCGACAAGGCCACCGCCGGCAAGCTCGCACACACGCTGCCGCTCGCAAGCCCACGCTCGCCATCCGCCGCCAAAAATCTTGCGTCCATCCTACACGCCCTTGCGCGGCACGTCACGCTGTATTACGCGCGCGTTACGGCTAGATTGCGTCTCGGGCGTGCTGCTATGATGAAACTTACGTGTCGCGCCGCCATGGCATGCGGCACCCGAGCAAGAGGAGGCATCTTGGCAGGAAACGAACCAACGACGCGCGAGAGCCTGCGCGCGGAGGCAACCGCACAGGCAGCGGCAGCGTTTGCCGGCGTGAACCTACCGGAGAGCATGCGAGACAACCTCGCCCTGTTCCTGCGCCTTCTTCGCGAGGTCCTCACCGAGTACTCGCCCGACCTGCGCTCCACCTTCGACGAGGTGGTTGCCTACCTCATCGCGGCTGACGAGCAGGGCGTCACGAGTGCCACCGGCGCCTCAGACGAAGACGAGCGCTTCCGCGCGGCCTACGAGGTCGTCCGCGGCCTGGACGTGGAGCAGCAGACCATGCTCACCCGCGCCCTCACCGCCTACTTCCACCTCGCCAACCTCACCGAGGAGAACTTCCGCGTAGAGACGCTGCACAACCGCGAGCGCGAGGTCTCGCTCGATTCCGAGACCGACGAGTCCAACGAGCTTGCCGTGGCCTACCACCAGCTCATCGAGGAGATGGGCCAGGAGAAGGCCGACGAGCTGCTCGCCCGCCTCGAGTTCCACCCCGTCTTCACCGCCCACCCCACCGAGGCGCGCCGCAAGGCCGTCGAGGGCAAGATCCGCCGCATCTCTCGCCTGCTTGCCGAGCGCCCGCTGCTGGGCGGCTCCGACCTAGCCGAGAACGAGCGCCACATGCTGCAGGAGATCGACGCCCTGCTGCGCACGAGCCCCATCGCCATCAAGAAGCCCACGCCGGCCGAAGAGGCAGAGACCATCATCGACATCTTCGACAACACCCTGTTCGACATGGTGCCGATGGTCTACCGCCGCTTTGACGACTGGGTGCTTGGCGAGAAGGCCGGCAAGGTCAAGCCCATGTGCCCGGCCTTCATCCACCCCGGTTCCTGGATTGGCTCCGACCGTGACGGCAACCCCAACGTCACCGCCAAGGTGAGCCGCGAGGTGGCCAACAACTTCTTCACCCACATGGTCTCCACGCTCGAGGACAAGTGCCGCCGCGTGGGCCGCAACCTCACGCTCGACGTCGAGCACGCCACGCCCTCCGACGAGCTGGTGAACCTGTGGAACCACCAGGTCGAGATGAGCGAGAAGCTCACCTCCCGCGCCGAGCTCATCAGCGAGTCCGAGCCGCACCGCGCCGTCATGCTCGTCATGGCCGACCGCCTGCGCGCCACCGTGCGCCGCACGGCAGACACGATGTACCACAGCTGCGACGAGTTCGTCGCGGACCTCTACGTGGTGCAGCGCTCGCTGGCCGCCTCGGGCGCCGAGCGCGCAGCCTACGGCCCGGTCCAGACGCTCATCTGGCAGGCCGAAAGCTTTGGCTTCCACATGGTGGAGATGGAGTTCCGTCAGCACTCCGTGGTGCACAGCCGCGCCCTGGCAGACATCGCCGAGCACGGCCGCAACGGCGAGCGCGGCGCGCTCGACCCGATGACCCGCGAGGTGCTCGACACCTTCCGCGCCCTCGGCTCCATCCAGAAGCGCTACGGCGAGAAGATGGCCCGCCGCTACATCATCAGCTTCACCAAGAGCGCGCAGAACGTCGCCGACGTCTACGAGCTCAACCGCCTGGCCTTCGCCCACGCCGAGGACGTGCCCGACATCGACGTCATCCCGCTGTTCGAGCAGCTCGAGGACCTCGAGGGCTGCATCGACGTGCTGAACGACATGCTCGAGCTGCCCGACGTGCAGCGCCGCCTGGCCCAGACCGGCCGCAAGATGGAGGTCATGCTCGGCTACTCCGACTCCTCCAAGGACGCCGGCCCCACCACCGCCACGCTCGCCCTGCACACCGCCCAGCAGCGCATCGCCCAGTGGGCGCAGGAAAACGACATCGACCTCGTGCTCATGCACGGCCGCGGCGGCGCCGTGGGCCGTGGCGGCGGCCCGGCCAACCGCGCCGTGCTCGCCCAGCCGGCCGGCTCGGTCAACTGCTTCTTCAAGGTCACCGAGCAGGGCGAGGTCATCTTCGCCCGCTACGGCAACCCGGTGCTGGCCCAGCGCCACGTGGAGAGCGTGGCCGGCGCCACCCTGCTGCAGAGCGCGCCCTCGGTTGAGAAGACCAACACGTCCATGACGGCCAAGTACGCCGACATGGCCCAGAAGCTCTACGACGCGAGCCACGAGCACTTCGTTGACCTGCTGAACACGCCCGACTTCACGCCGTGGTTCTCCACCGTGACGCCGCTGGTCGAGATTGGCCTTCTGCCCATCGGCAGCCGCCCGGCCAAGCGCGGCCTGGGCGCCAAGTCGCTGGACGACCTGCGCACCATCCCCTGGGTCTTCAGCTGGAGCCAGGCGCGCATCAACCTGGCCGCCTGGTACGGCCTGGGAACGGCCTGCGAGCGCCTGGGAGACCTCGACCTTTTGCGCAGCGCCTACAAGGAGTGGCCGCTGTTCAGCACCTTCATCGACAACATCGAGATGTCCATCGCCAAGACCGACGGCCGCATCGCCCGCCACTACCTGGCCCTGGGCGACCGCGAGGACCTCAACGAGAAGGTCCTGGGCGAGATGGCCCTCACCCGCAAGTGGACGCTGGCCATCGCCGGCGACGAGTGGCCGCTGCAGCACCGCCGCGTGCTCGGCCAGGCCATCCGCGTGCGCAACCCCTACGTGGACGCCCTCTCCATCTCGCAGGTGCGCGCCCTCACGGCCCTGCGCGAGCACGAGGCCGAGCTCACGGCCGAGGAGCGCGAGCGCTACATCAAGCTGATCCTCTCCACCGTGGCAGGCGTCTCCGCCGGCCTCCAGAACACCGGGTGATGCAACACCACAGAGCGTCATGACAAGCGGGCCCCTCTCAGTTCGAGAAGGGCCCGCTTCTTGTTGGCGAGTCTTGCGCAAGCGTCAATCGAGCGCCGCCAACCGCACGCCGCCAATCGCACGCCGCCAAAGGAAAGCCCGACCCGCCTTGTCTGAGGCGAGCCGGGCTTTAGCAAAAGCAATCATATTCGGCTCGGGCGGCCAAAGGCGTGCCCCAGGCCAAACGCCGCGGCCGGCAAAGCCTAGGCGCGCTCGAGGAAGGCCTTGTAGCCGCGGTAGGCCTCGTAGATGTCGGCCTTGTTGGAGACCTCCCACAGGGAGTGCATGGAGAGCACCGGCACGCCCGAGTCGATGACGTCCATGCCGTAGCGGGCCATGATGTAGGCGATGGTGCCGCCGCCACCGGCGTTGACGCGGCCCAGCTCGCAGGTCTGGAAGCTCACGTCGGCCTCGTCCATGATGCTGCGCACGAGCGCCATGTACTCGGCGTCGGCGTCGTTGGAGCCGCTCTTGCCGCGCGCGCCCGTGTACTTGTTGAAGCACAGGCCGCGGCCCAGGTAGGCGGTGTTCTTCTCCTCAAACTGGCCGGCGTAGGCGGGGTCAAAGCCGGCCGAGACGTCGCTCGAAAGCATGCGCGAGTTGGCGAGCGCCCGGCGCAGCGCAAGGTCTCCGCCCTCCCCCACAAGCTCCATGACCTCGGCCAGGGCGTTCTCAAAGTAGTGGGCCTGCATGCCCGTGGCGCCCACCGAGCCGATCTCCTCCTTGTCCACGAGCAGGCAGACGCTCGTGCGCCCGACCTTCTCCACGTCGAGCATCGCCTCGAGCGAGGTGTAGGCGCACACGCGGTCGTCCTGGCCGTAGCCCAAGATCATGGAGCGGTCGAGGCCCATGTCACGGGCAGCGCCGGCCGGCACGATCTCCAGCTCGGCGGAGAGCAGGTCCTCCTCCTCGATGCCGTAGCGCTCTGCCAGCAGGTTCAGCAGCAGCTGCTTCACCGGCTCCTTGGGCTCCTCGGCCTTGCCTGCGTCCTCGGGCTCGTCCTTGCCGCCCTTGGCCAGCAGCTTGCCCACGCGGGTCTTGGGCTCCTTCTTGGCGGCCTCGCCCAGACAGACCGGCTTGCCGCCCACGATGACGTCGAGCGCCTCGGCGTCCACGGCCTCGGCGTGGGTCTTCTTCATCTGCTCGCCGCCGAGATGGATGAGGATGTCGGAGATGCAGAACACCGGGTCGGCCGGGTCCTCGCCCACCACGACGTCCACGACCGAGCCGTCCTTCTTGGCCACGACGCCGTGGATGGCCAGCGGCGTGGCGACCCACAGCGAGGTCTTGAGGCCGCCGTAGTAGTGCGTGTCGAGGAAGGCCAGGTCACCCTTCTCGTAGGCGGGGTTCTGCTTCACGTCGAGGCGCGGCGAGTCCACGTGGGCGCCCAGGATGTCGAGGCCCTCGGAGAGCGGGCGGGCGCCGATATTGAACATCGTGAGCGCCTTGCCGCGGGTGTTGACATAGACCTTGTCGCCGCGCTTGAGCTTCTTGCCCTTGGCGATGAGGTCGTCGAGGTTCTTGTAGCCGGCGTTCTCGGCGAGCTTCACGCAGCTCGCCACGCACTCGCGCTCGGTCTTGTTCTCGCTGATGAAGCTGCGGTAGCGGCCAGCCAGGCCCTCGAGCTCGTCAAGCTGCTCGGGCGTGTACTTCTTCCAGGCGCTTTGCCTTTCCATTGGTCCTCCCAAATTCATGCCCGCAACGGCGGGCAGTTGATAAACGATGCATAAGCGCGGCGCCGCCCGTAGTGGGTAGGCGCGCGCCAGGCCTTACGTACCCCATGGGACAGCGTCCCTCACGCCCCGGCCGCACATACACGGCAAAGCCATATGGGCGGGGTTGGGGCGTGGGCGTGTTGGCGCATGGGTGGCAGCGCAACCATGCCGCCCGCACGGAGCCGGCGCAGCGGAGCCAAGCAGACACGTGCCCCTAGATGCCGTTAGCTCCCTCGAGCTTGCGGAAGCCCTCGCCAAAGGCCTCGTGGGCCTCGGTGATGACCACGATGGCCTTGGGGTCCACCTCGGCCACGATGTCCTTGAGCGGCGCGATGTCGGCGCGGCCGAGTATGCAGAAGAGCATGGGGCGCGCCTGGTTGGTGTACTTGCCCTTGGCCGTGACCTCGGTGCAGCCGCGGTCGAGCTGCTGCATCACGGCGGCGGCGATCTGCTCGTGCTCGTTGGAGATGATCCAGGCCACGCGCTCGCGGCTCGGGCCGTCAATCACCATGTCGCAGACCTTGCCCATGAGGTAGGTGGCAACGCAGGCGTAGAGGGCGTGGTTGAGCGAGAACACGAAGGCCGAGAGCGCCACCACCACAAAGTCAGTGACGATGACCCAGGTACCCACCGGCACCGCGCTGTGCCGCGCGAGGATCTGGCAGATGATGTCGGTGCCGCCGGTGTTGCTTCCGGCCCTGAACACGAGGCCCAGGCCGATGCCGCAGACCACGCCGCCCCACAGGGCGCACAGCAGAAGGTCGCCGTCGCCCAGCACGGGCAGGACGGGCGCCGTGAGGTCGATGGCCACCGAGGAGACGATGACGCCGGCCAGGGACTTGGCGGCATATCCGATGCCGCCCGCCTGGTAGGCAACTACCATGAGCAAGGCGTTTATGACGAGCGACTGGATGCCCACGGGAAGGTCCGGGCCGCCGGCGCCCAGCATGGCCGCGCGCACGATGATGGCAAGGCCCGAGATGCCGCCCGGCGCCAGGCCGTTCGGCTCCATGAAGCAGTTGAGGCCGGCCGCGAACAGCAGCGAACCCACAAAGACGAGACCACCGTTGCGCGCAAGGTTGCGCTTGCTGATGGCCTTGAGGTCGATCGACATACACCCTCCCTCTGGATATGCACAGTGGCCTATTTTGTATGCAAAACGCGCCCAAGGCAATGCAGCGCAGTGGAGTGCGGAGCGGGGCCGCGCAGAACCGCATGGCATCACGGGTGCACGGGACGAAACGAGTCACGGAGTGCACGCCACCGCAGGCCGGGACGGCCTTTGGAAGCGGAAGCACTGCGGGCAAAACCCGCTGCTCAGACTGAGCCGACCAGAGGAACCGTGACCTCAGTACGGCAACCGAGCCCGAATACGACGCCCGAACCTGTGCGCCTTGCCTACTCGCAGCCTCCGCAGGCGGCGCAGTCCAGGGCCTTGGCAGCGAGCTCGCGGCCGCAAGGGGTGGCGGCAAGGCCGCCCTCTCCCGTCTCGCGCAGGGAAGACGGCAGGCTCGCGCCCACACGGCGCATGGCGAGCACGGACTCGTCAAAGGGGATGGTCTCGCCAATGCCTGCGAGCGCCATGTCGGCGCAGGTGAGGGCCACCGTGACGCCCGTGGCGTTGCGGCGCACGCAGGGTACCTCCACAAGGCCGGCCACCGGGTCGCACACAAGGCCGAGCAGGCTCTGGATGGCCATGGAGGCCGCGGCAGAGGCCTGGGCGGGCGTGCCGCCGGCAAGCTCCACCACCGCGGCCGCGGCCATGGCTGCAGCCGCGCCCGTCTCTGCCTGGCAGCCGCCCTCGGCGCCGGCCAACGTGGCGTTGTGCTCAATCACCAGGCCCACGGCAGCGGCCGTGAAGAGGGCCATGACGCAGGCCTGCTCGCTCGAGCCGTGCTCAGCGGCCATGGTGAGGACCGCGGCCGGCAGAATTCCGCAGGAGCCGGCCGTGGGGGCCGCCACGATGCGGCCCATGGCGGCGTTGAGTTCGCTCACCGCTAGCGCACGGGCAACGGCGCGCCCCACGATGCCGCCGCTCACGCTGCCGGCGGCAGCCACGCGCATGCGATGGGCGTCGCCGCCGGTAAGGCCGCTGGCGGAGCGCAGGTCAGCCGCACTGCCCGGCTCGATGCACTCGCGCATGACGGCCAAGCGCGCGGCCATGCGACCAAAGAGCTCGTCAGGGCTCACCTGCATGGCGTGGGCCTGCTGGGCGAGCACCACGTGGCTCAGGGGGACGCCC
>CAVHKV010000084.1:4576-12719 GCA_963636635.1 uncultured Bacteroidales bacterium | reverse complement strand
AGTACGAGTACACCCAGGTGACCTCCGACACCCGCGAGTCCGTCCTTCAGAACGATACGGTGGACACCGTGTTCGCCAGCTACACCATCAACGACAAGCGCAAGGAGCTCATCTCCTTCGCCGGGCCCTACCTCACCACCCAGCAGGCCGTCCTCGTGCTTGCCGACAACACCGACATCAACTCCGTCGACGACCTCGCCGGCAAGACCGTCGCCGTCCAGAGCGGCTCCACCGGTCCCGAGGTCGTGGCCGAGTACGCTCCCGAGGCCACGGTGCAGGAGTTCACGAAGGACGACGAGTGCCGCGCCGCCCTCGAGCAGGGCCGCGTCGACGCCTACGTGGTGGACAACACCCTGCAGATGGGCAGCGTCGTGAAGAACCCCGGCAAGTACCGCATCGCCGGCGACTCCTTCGGCCCGGAGGACAAGCTCGGCATCGGCGTCAAGCTCGACAACACCGATGCCGTGCAGTTCATCAACGACTTCCTCAAGAAGTTCGAGGATGACGGCAAGTGGGCTGAGCTCTACCAGATTGCCATCGCGGATCGCTGCGGTATCGATACCGTTCCCGAGCCGCCCGCGCTCGGCGCCTAGGCTACTATCTAGGAGGGCGTTACGCCCGCGGCTGATAGGCCATCAAGGGCCCGTCGCCTTTTGGCGGCGGGCCTTGCTGCAAGGAGGTTCCATGGGGCTCGGCGAGCTTCTCTCAACATATGGCCCGGACTATCTCACGGCGCTGCTCACGACGTGGAAGCTCACCTTCGTGTCGTTTGCGCTCGTGATGGTGTGCTCGGTGCTCGTCACCGTGATGCGTGTCTGCCCGTTCAGGCCGCTTCGCCTCTTCGGTGACTTCTACGTGCAGGTCTTCCGCAACATTCCCGGCGCTGTGCTGCTGCTCATCATCGTGTACGCGCTGCCACACCTGAAGCTGCTGCTGGACTACGAGCCGAGCGTCATCCTCGCCACCGTGCTGCTCGGCACGGCCTTTGGCTCGGAGAACTTCATGAGCGGCATCAACGCCGTGGGCGTGGGCCAGGTTGAGGCGGCACGCGCCGTCGGCCTCTCGTTTGGCCAGGTGCTGCGCCACGTGGTCATCCCGCAGGCGCTGCGCACCACGGTGCTGCCCATGACCAACCTCTTCATAGCCATCATGCTCACCACCGCGCTTGGCTCCCAGGTGCCCATGAAGCCGCAGGAGCTCACGGGCATCGTGGGCTACATCAACGCGCGCGAGAGCGCCGGCATCGTGACCTTTGCGGTCTCTTCCTGCGGCTATATCGCAACGGCGCTCGTGGCCGGCTTTGTTGGCAACGCCATCGACAAGAAGGTCAGGGTGATCCGATGAGCGCGGCCGTGAAGTCCATGCGCGAGGCGCTTTATGAGGAGCCGGGCCCCAAGACGCGCAAGAAGATGGCCGTGGGCACCGCTCTTTCGCTCGTGGCCGTGGTGGCCCTTGCGGCCTGGGTGGTCTGGCGCTTCTGGGTGACCGGCCAGCTTGCCCCGCGCTACTGGGAGCTCTTCAGCTGGAGGACCACCTGGCGCTACCTGTTCGCGGGCCTCGGCGGCACCTTTACCGTGGCTGGCGTGGCCGCGGTGCTCTCCATCTTGCTGGGCCTCGTGCTCATGCTCGCCCGCACCAGCTCCGTGGCGCCCCTGCGTGCGGTGGCGGCGGTGCTCACCAACGTCTTGCGCGGCGTACCGAGCCTGCTGTTCATCTACTTCTTCTACTTTGCCATGCCAAACCTCGGCATCAGGATGCCGGCCTTCTGGATGCTCTGCCTTCCGGTGACCTTGGCCGCCTCGGGCGTGCTTGCCGAGGTGTTTCGCGCCGGAGTCAACGCCGTGCCGCGCGGCCAGACCGAGGCGGGCCTCGCCGTGGGCCTCTCGCCGGCAAAGACCAAGTTCTACGTGGTCCTGCCCCAGGCGGTGCGCCTCGTCATCCCATCGCTCATCAGCCAGCTCGTGGTGGTTGTGAAGGACACGGCGCTCGCCTACGTGGTGAGCTACCCCGACCTCATGCAGAACGCCCAGGTCCTTCGCACCAACTACGACGCCATGGTCTCCACCTTCCTGGTGGTGGCCGTCATCTACATCCTCATCAACTACGCCATCAACAAGCTGGCCGTGTTCGTCTCGGCCCGCACCGGCGTCAAGATCATCCGCTAGCTGGGAGGCAGGAATGAGCCAAGATTCGCAGGCCACCCCCATCATCGAGCTGCGCCAGGTCAACAAGCACTACGGAGACCTGCACGTGCTCAAGGACGTCAACCTGAGCGTCGCCGCCGGGGAGGTGCTCGTGGTCATCGGCCCCTCGGGCTCGGGCAAGTCCACCCTGTGCCGCACCATCAACAGGCTGGAGACCATCGATTCCGGCGAGATTCTCATCTGCGGCGAGCCGCTGCCGCAGGAGGGCAAGGAGCTTACGCGCACGAGGGCCGAGCTCGGCATGGTGTTCCAGAGCTTCAACCTCTTCGCCCACAAGACCATCCTCGACAACGTGACGCTCGGCCCCACCAAGGCGCTTGGCGTTCCCAAGGCCGAGGCGGAGGCTCGCGCGATGGAGCTTTTGCGCCGCGTGGGCGTGGCCGAGCAGGCCAAGAAGGTGCCCGCCCAGCTCAGCGGCGGCCAGCAGCAGCGCGTGGCCATCGCCCGCGCCCTTGCCATGCAGCCCAAGGCGATGCTCTTTGACGAGCCCACGAGCGCCCTTGACCCCGAGATGATCAACGAGGTCCTCGACGTGATGGTGGAGCTTGCCCGCGGCGGCATGACGATGGTGGTGGTCACCCACGAGATGAGCTTTGCCCGCCGCGTGGCCGATCGCGTGGTCTTCATGGCCGACGGCGCCATCGTGGAGGAGGGCGTGCCCGACGCGTTCTTTGACCACCCGCAGACCAAGCGTGCGCAGGACTTCCTGAACTCGATTAGGGGGCACTAGCGATGGGGGAGACCGCAGATTCGCAACGTTGTGCGGCCGGGAGGCGCCCGGTCATCCTCGTGGCCCCGCGCATCGAGGAGGGCCGCGTGCACGAGACCGAGCAGCTCTCTCCCAACGAGTGCGCCGCCCGCTGCTTCATGGACGCCATCTTCGCGGCCGGCGGTCTGCCCGTCATGGGCAGCCTTACGGCCGACGAGGACCTCATCCGTGCTTACGTGGACATCGCCGACGGCATCGCCATTCCCGGTGGCCCTGACGTTGACCCCAAGCTCTGGGGCGGGGTCACCGACTACGACGAGACGTTGCTCTGCCACGTGCGCGATGCCCTTGAGCTGCCGCTCATTCGCATGGCCTGGGAGAGGGGCCTGCCCATGCTCACCACCTGCCGCGGCACGCAGATCCTAAACGTCGCCCTGGGCGGCACGCTCAACATGGACGTGCCCTGCGTGCGGCGCCGCGAGGGCTCGGTTGCCCACAACCACGCCAACCTGCTCACGGTCACAAGCCACGACGTGGAGATTGAGCCGGATAGCCTGCTTGCGCGCGTGGCGGGCGTGAATCGCTACGCGGTGAACTCCGCCCACCACTGCTGCGTGGAGCGCGTGGCCGACGCGCTGAGGCTCTCGGCCGTCTCTGACGACGGCGTGCCCGAGTGCGTGGAGGCCGCCGACGGCCGCTTCGTGCTGGGCGTGCAGTGGCACCCCGAGTACACCTGGCAGACCTGCGAGGCCGACTTCAACCTCTGGAAGGGCTTTGTGGAGGCTTGTAGGTAGGGCGACTTTCGCGGATTTTTACTTGAGCCATTTCCCGTAGTCGTCAAGGACTAAAATCTGACATGTCTGCTTATCCCAAGCGAAGGGAATCGCTATGGCCCAGGAACTCATCTTCACCAAGCCCATCTTCCACGAGAAGATTTGGGGAGGCCGCAGGCTCGACACCGTCTTTGGCTACGACATCCCCGAGGGCGCCATCGGCGAGTGCTGGGCCATCAGCGCCCATCCGGCCGGCGATTGCGAGGTCGTGGGCGGCACTTTCACGGGCTCCACGCTCTCCCAGCTCTGGGACGAGCACCGCGAGCTGTTCGGCGCAGCCACCGGAGACCGCTTCCCGCTGCTCATCAAGATCCTGGACGCCGACGGTGACCTCTCCATCCAGGTCCACCCGGACGACGCCTACGCCGCCGAGCACGAGAACGGCAGCCTGGGCAAGTGCGAGTGCTGGTACGTGCTCGACTGCGACGAGGGCGCCACGATCATCGTGGGCCAGAAGGCGCGCGACCGCGCCGAGTTCGCCAAGCTCGTGGAGGAGGGCCGCTGGTCCGACCTCGTGAACGAGGTGCCCATCCACAAGGGCGACTTCTTCCAGATCAACGCCGGCACCCTGCACGCCATCAAGGGCGGCACCCTCATCCTTGAGACCCAGCAGAGCAGTGACGTCACCTACCGCGTCTACGACTACGACCGCGTGCAGGCCGACGGCACCAAGCGCGAGCTTCACCTCGAGCAGAGCATGGACGTGGTGGACTACGCGGCCAAGGCGCCCGAGTCCGGCGAAATCACCACGCCCGAGGTGGACGGCATCACCAAGCTCGAGTCCAACGCCTGCTACACCGTCGAGCGCGTGCGCGTGGAGGGCGCCAAGACCCTCGTGCAGGACCACGACTTCATGTGCGTGAGCGTCATCGAGGGCTCCGGCACCGTCAACGGCACCGAGGTGGCCAAGGGCACCCACTTCGTGGCCCCGGCCGGCAGCGGCGACCTTGCCTTCACCGGCGAGATGACCCTCATCTGCTCCTGGGTGTAGGCGGGGCGCGAGGTTTGCTTTGGCGCGAACCGAGGTGAGCATGGCTCGGGCTACGAGCGGATTGCCACAGATGTAAGACATACGAAGGGCCGGCTGGGAATGATTTCCAGCCGGTCCCTTTCTTTGCATGGCCAAGATGGCTCGTTGTTTGCGCCTTGCTAAACGTGGCTTGGCCCCTGGGCGCAGCAAGCCGCTTGCTACAGCAGCGTGATACGGAAGGTCTTCTCCACCGTCTCGCCGGGGGCCGCGGTGAGCAGGCCCTGTTTGTGCTCGAAGACGTCGTCCTCGTCGGTGCGCGTGGCGCAGCCGCACCAGGGCTCGAGCGCCACGAAGGGCGTGGGCGAGCCGTCGGCGGCGGGAAGCGCGCTCCACACGCCGATGTAGGGGAAGCCCTCAAAGTCGACGCGGACTCCGTGGCCGGCAGGCCCGCTCATGGTGAGCGTGCTGCCGGGGACGTCGGTGAGCATGAAGCTGTCGTTGTCAAAGAGGCCATGCGTGAGCGGCAGCGTGTCGGAGTCCTTAACGAGGGTGATCATGTTGCCGTAGTCCTGCAGGCCGTCGGCCGAGAGTACGGGCGAGGTAGCCGTCCAGGGGCGCTCAAAGCGCAGGGCGTAGTCCTCAAAGGCCTCGTTTGGCGTGACGGGGACGTTGAAGGCGGGGTGCCCGCCCAGGAAGAACGGCAGCTCAACCTCGCCGGAGTTGGTGACCGAGAAGGTCTGTGCGAGTATTGCCTCGCCCTCGAGGGCGTAGGTCATCTCGAGGCGGAAGTCGTAGGGGTAGCTCTCGCGGGTCTGCTCGCTCGAGCTTAGGGCAAAGGTGACCGAGCCCTCGGACACGCTCTTGACCTCGTGCTCGAAGTTGCGGGCCAGGCCGTGGCGTCCCATGTGGCACTCGCCGGCGGCGCTGGTGGCAAAGCCGTCGCGCAGGCTGCCGACGATGGGGAAGAGCACCGGGGCGCTCCTGGGCCACCACTTCTCGTCTGCCTGCCACAGGTACTCGAGCTCGCCAAGCTTGAGGCTCGTGAGCTGTGCCCCCTTGTGCGCGATAGTGGCGCTGAGCGCGCCTGTGGTGATGGTGGTCGAATCTGCCATGGCCCCTCCTCGGTCGTAAGCAACAACGTTTCAGATTCTAGTCCCGCCGGCGCTCTGGCCCGGTGGCATCTCGGTGGGCGAGGGGATGGGCGGACTGCCCGCGGCTGCTATTTCGTGCGCACTGTTGGACTTCTGGTTCCACCAGAACAGGCCTCTCGTAAGGCTGGACGAATCGTGGCCACCTTTGTCGCTGAGCATGGCCGCTGGCCTGCTCGTCAGATGGGCACGCGTGGAGAAGCCTCTCCTCCGCTGGCACTTTCCTCAGTGATTAGTATTGAGGCCAGGCGTATCCTCTTGCGCGGAAGAATTCTGGTCGTTTGGCGGCCCTGTACTTGGAGGTCATGATGGCCCAGTCCATTTCGAGAAGGTCCTTCGTTGCCGGCGGCGCCGTTTGCCTCGCCTCTTTGGCGGGCTGCTCGGGCAGCGCGGATGCCGGCGCGTCCACGCAGGAGGCGCAGAGCGCCGCGGTCGCAGACCCGGTGAACGTGCGTGTGGCCTCCCTCAAGGGCCCGACCTCCATCGGGCTGGTGGCCTTCATGGACGAGGCCGCGGCCGCCGAGCCGGGCTTTGTGAACACCTACGAGTTCACGGTGGCCGGCACCGCCGACGAGGTTGTGCCCAAGGTCATCTCGGGCGACATTGACATCGCCCTTCTGCCGGCCAACGTGGCTAGCGTGCTCTACAACAAGACCGATGGCGGCGTGTCGGCGCTCGACGTCAACACGCTCGGCGTCCTCAACGTCGTCACCGGTGACGCCTCGGTGGCCGCGTTCGCCGACCTCGCGGGCCGCACCGTCTACCTTACGGGCAAGGGTACGACGCCCGAGTACGTGATGGGCTACTTGCTCGACAAGGCCGGCATCACTGACTCTGTGACGCTCGAGTTCAAAAGCGAGGCCGCAGAGGTCGTGAGCGCCCTTGTGGCTGACGCCTCGGCCGTGGGCATCCTGCCCGAGCCCTACAAGACTGCGGCGCTCGTGAAGAACGAGGCCCTGAGCTCGCCGGTGAGCCTTACCGACGTCTGGGACGAGTATGCCGATGACGGCTCGCGCCTGGTCACGGGCGTCACCCTCGTGCGCAGCGAGTTTGCCGACGAGCACCCGGAGGCCGTGAGCGAGTTCATGGACGCCCAGGCCAAGTCCGTGGAGAGCGTCAACGCCGACCCCGACACCTGGGCCCAGTCGGTGGTCGACCACGGCATCATCGAGGCGGCGCCCGTGGCCAAGAAGGCCATCCCAGGCTGCAACCTCGTGTGCCTCACCGGCGCGGAGATGAAGTCCGCGCTCGCCGGCTACCTCGGCGTTCTTGCCGACTACGATGCCTCCTCCGTGGGCGGAAGCCTGCCGGCAGACGACTTCTACTACGGCTGCTAGCTCGAGTTATATGAGTTTGAGAGCGAAGAATTCCATACGGATGGCCGAACGAGGCGGGCGTGCGACGGCTGGAGCGCCTGCGCGTGGGGGAGTCTCCGATGCGAGCGTGCCCGTGCGTGAGGGGGCAAAGGTTGCGGATGCTGGGGCCCCTGAACGAGAGAGCGATCGCGGCACGTCTGCGTGCGAGCATAAGCATTGCGAGGCTCGTGGGCACGCTGGCCGCGATAGCCTTTTGCTCCGGCTCGCGGCCGCGGCGTTTTGGCTGCTCGCGTGGCAGCTGGGGAGCATGGCGGTTGGGAGCGCCCTCATCCTGCCGGGGCCGCTCGAGGTTTTGCTATCGCTGGCAAACCTGGTTGCCAACGCCGGCTTTTGGGGCAAGGTCGCGTTCTCCTTCGAGCGCATCGTGGGCGCAACGTTGCTTGCCTATGCGGTGGCGCTTTGCCTTGCGGCGGCCTCGCATGCCAGCGCGGCCGTGCGTATGCTCCTGCGCCCGCCCATGCTTGCCTGCAAGGCCACGCCGGTGGTGTGCGTGGTGGTGTTGCTGCTGCTGTGGCTCGGCTCTGCCAACGTGAGCGTGGCGGCCGTCTTCCTCATGGTCTTGCCTGCGGTTTATTTCTCCGCCCTTGAAGGGGCGGACCAGGCGAGTTCCTCGCTTGCGGACCTCATGGACGTTCATGGGATACATGGCCTGCGTCGCGTGCTTGCCTATTGGTGGCCGCAGGTCCTGCCTTACCTCTGCGCCTCGAGCGAGACGGTGGTGGGCATGAGCTGGAAGGCCGGCGTTGCCGCCGAGCTCATCGGCATGCCGGCCGGCTCCATCGGCGAGCGCATCTACCAGGCCAAGCTCCTGCTCGAGACCGCCGACCTCTTTGCCTGGACTATCGTGGTCATCATCCTGGCCGCTCTTTGCGAGAGGGCGTTTCTGCAGCTCCTTCGCCGCAG
>CAVHKV010000084.1:0-4115 GCA_963636635.1 uncultured Bacteroidales bacterium | reverse complement strand
CGTCTCGCCTCTCCATTATGTTCCAGGACTGCCGCCTCATCGAGGACGCCTCGGCCCTCGAGAACGTCTTGCTGTTCGCAGGTGCCAACCGCTCGGCCGATGACCTGAGAGGGCTTTTGGCCTCCGTGCTGCCCGACGTTGACGCGGACACCCCCGTAGGCGAGCTTTCCGGAGGCCAGCGCCGCCGCGTGGAGCTCGTGCGCGCGCTTGCGGCCCCCGGCGAGGCCGTCCTTCTCGACGAGCCGTTCTCGGGGCTTGACGATGACGCCCGCGAGCGTGCCTGCGCCCTCGTCGAGCGCGGGCTTTGCGGTCGCGCCCTCGTCATCGCCACGCATGACGAGGGAGATGCCGGCCGACTTCATGCCAGCGTCTTCAGGCTGTAGCGCCTTCAGTTTGCTGCAAGCAATTCGCTGGCATCGTGGCTTGCGCAAAAGAGGGATAGACTCCCTATGAACAGCAATGTGCCATTGGTGCCGAAAGGGGAGTCCCATGCCTTTGAACCTCAACCTCACCCGTCGCAGCTTCGTCTGCGGCCTGGGCCTGTCCATCGCCGGCCTGGCAGGCTGCGGCTCCTCCGGCTCCTCCAGCGCCAGTACTTCCGCGGCGAGCACTTCTGCCGCCTCGGCCTCTGAGGAAGGCGTGGTCACCACGGCGAGCGGGGAGTACGCCAGCGGCACCCACCACGCCACCATCGAGGTTGCCGACTACGGCACCATCAAGCTCGAGCTCGACGCCGACACCGCGCCCATCACGGTGGCCAACTTCGCCAAGCTCGCAAACGAGGGCTTCTACGACGGCCTCACCTTCCACCGCATCATCGAGGGCTTCATGATCCAGGGCGGCGACCCCAACGGCAACGGCACCGGCGGCTCTAGCGAGAACATCAAGGGCGAGTTTTCCGAGAACGGCGTCGAGAACAACATCTCGCACGAGCGCGGCGTCATCTCCATGGCTCGTTCGAGCGCCTATGACTCTGCTAGCTCGCAGTTCTTCATCATGCAGGAGGACGGCACCTACCTCGACGGCCAGTACGCCGCCTTTGGCCACGTGACCGAGGGCATGGAGGTCGTTGACGCCATCGCCGAGGCCGCCAACCCCACCGACAGCAACGGCACCATCGCCGCCGCCGACCAGCCGGTCATCACCTCCATCACGATGGAGGACTAGCTGCAGGTTTGGCTTACCGCTCAAGTGCCCGAGAACCGTTGGGCCTAGCTGGACGGCCTTGCTGGCTAGCATGTCCGGTGTGCTGCGCCTAACGGTCGATGCGTTTGGCAGCTGGTATGTCTAGCTGCGAAAACGTTTCGCCGTGCATTACGGGCCGTTCAACTAGTCCTCAACCAAATGCAAACTCCAAGGCCGTCGGGACGCGTTCCCGGCGGCCTTTTTCTTGGGGCCGCTCTGCCGTCTCACGAGAGCCCGCCCCTGCCATCCCTCGCGGTAACCCGCCGCCGAATTCTCGCCGCCCGCCGCCGATGCGCAGCCGCCCGCCGTCTTGCCTGCCCCTTTTACTAGGCCCTTGGGTATCAAGGCAAAAATGTCTGACGCGCCGCGCTGCCGTTGCGCGGCCACCAAGGGAGGAAAGATGAAGCAGGCGCTTACCGATAGGCTTCTCACCCGTGAGGAAACCACCCCCGGCGCAGCCAAGGTCAACGTTGACCTCTCGCCGGCCAAGCTCGTTGAGGCCGCCCTTGCCAATGGCGAGGGCGTTCTTGCCTCTAACGGCTCGCTCGTCATCGACACCGGCGAGCGTACCGGCCGCTCCCCGCACGACCGCTTCGTGGTGGACGACGAGGCCATCCACGACAAGGTCTGCTGGGGCAAGGTCAACGTGCCCATCTCGCGCGAGAACTACGAGCACATCTGCTCGGGCGTGGCCGGCTACCTCTATGGCCGCGAGCTCTACATCGTCCACGGCTATGCCGGGGCGGATCGTAACCACTCGCGCAAGGTCTGCGTCATCTGCGAGCGCGCGAGCCAGGCCCTGTTCGTCCACCAGATGCTCGTGCGCCCCAGCGCCCGCGAGCTCGCGAGCTTTGGCGAGCCGGACATCTACGTGCTCGCGGCGCCCGGCTACCGTTGCGACCCTGAGGCCGACGGCGTCAACTCCGGCGCCGCCGTCGTGCTCGACCTCGCCCACGGCGGCGTGGTCGTGGCCGGCACCGGCTACTCAGGAGAGATCAAGAAGGCGATCTTCTCCTACATGAACTACCTGCTGCCGGTTGAGGACAACGTGCTCTCCATGCACTGCTCGGCCAACATCGACCCGCAGACCGGCCAGACGGCCGTGCTCTTCGGCCTCTCCGGCACCGGCAAGACCACGCTTTCGGCCGACCCCAACCGCCTGCTCATCGGCGACGACGAGCACGGCTGGAGCGAGCACGGCATCTTCAACATCGAGGGCGGCTGCTACGCCAAGGCCATCGACCTCAGCCCCATTGCCGAGCCCGACATCTACAAGGCCATCCGCTTCGGCTCGGTGTGCGAGAACATCATCCTCGACCCCGTGAGCCGCGAGCCGGACTACTCGGACGCCTCCCGCACGCAGAACACGCGCGTTGCCTACCCGGTTGAGCACATCAAGAGCGTGCGCCTGGACGGCCGCGGCGGCGTGCCCAGCGTGGTGCTCTTCCTCACCTGCGACGCCTTCGGCGTGCTGCCTCCCATCTCCAAGCTCTCGCGCGAGGCGGCGATGTACCACTTCATGAGCGGCTTCACCTCCAAGGTTGCCGGCACCGAGGTCGGCATCGCCGAGCCCACGCCCACCTTCTCGGCCTTGTTCGGCGAGCCCTTCATGCCGCTTGCCCCAAGCGTCTACGCCGAGATGCTCGGCCAGCGCATCGACTCCACCAAGGCCCGTGTGTACCTGGTGAACACCGGCTGGCAGGGCGGCGCCTACGGCACCGGCTATCGCATCAGCCTGGCCGTCACGCGCTCGCTGGTGACCGCGGCCCTCTCCGGCGACCTGGACGTGGCCGGCTACGAGCACGACCCGCGCCTCAACCTCGACATCCCGCTGGACTGCCCGGGCGTGAGCCCCACGGTGCTCAACCCGCGCAACATGTGGGCGACGGGGGAGGCCTACGACGAGGCCGCCGAGAAGCTCGCCACGATGTTCCGTGACCACGCTGCCGAGCGCTACCCCGACCTCGACCCGAAGGTCCTCGCTGCCGGCCCGAGGCCGCTCAGCTAGGCAACGACTAGGCTTCCTAGCTCGCATTTATTGGGCGCTCCCGTCTCTGTGGCGGGGGCGCTCCTTTGTTTTAAGCTCCTATTGCATTGACGGTGCGGGCTGGGCGAACGGTGGCTTTCTTGGATCCTGGCATCGCCCCTCCCGCAGGCCGTTTTGATTCCAGAGCGGCCGCGGAGACCCCCAATCTCAGGGGAGGGCCGAGCCGAGTAGCCGCATCAAGCGGAGAACCGCAGGTAAACAGAAAAGGCGCCGCAGCTAATGCCACGGCGCCTCCTCGGAAGCGATATGCCCAACCGCGCCTGGCGCGGCGGATAAGCAGCTTGCGCTACTCGGCCATCTGGGCCTGGACGGCGGTGATGGCGACGACGCCCACGATGTCGTCGGCGGAGCAGCCGCGGGACAGGTCGTTCACCGGCTTGGCGATGCCCTGCAGGACCGGGCCGTAGGCCTCGGCGCCGCCGAAGCGCTGGACGAGCTTGTAGCCGATGTTGCCGGCCTCGAGGTCGGGGAAGACCAGGATGTTGGCGTGGCCGGCGACCTCGGAGCCCGGGGCCTTGAGGTCGGCGACGCTCTGCACGAGGGCGGCGTCGAGCTGCAGGTCGCCGTCGAGGGCGAGCTCGGGGTTCTTCTCGTTGGCGAGCTTGGTGGCCTCCTGGACCTTGGTGGGAACGTCGCCCTTGGCGGAACCCTTGGTGGAGAAGGAGAGCATGGCAACCTTGGGGTCAACGCCGGGCATGAAGGCCTTCCAGCTCTCGGCGGAGGCCAGGGCGATCTCGGAGAGCTCGTCGGCGGTGGGGTTGATGTTCAGGCCGCAGTCGGCGAACAGCAGGGTGCCCTCGGCGCCGTACTCGGGCGTCTTGGTGCACATGATGAAGAAGGCCGAGACGAGCTTGGTGCCCGGGGCGGTCTTGAGGATCTGCAG